>CAYHAH010000051.1:0-9548 GCA_964354575.1 uncultured bacterium | reverse complement strand
GCACTCATCGATTATGTACCTCATTTCCTTGTCGATCGCGTCAGCCGTTTCCCCGCCGTAATCCTTCATCTCCCCTATGTCGCGGCCCAGGAATATCTGCCTGTCGCGCTTTCCGAAAGTCCGCGGACCGAGCCTGCTCATCCCGAACTCACAGACCATCCTTTTTGCGACCTCCGTCGCGTGTTCAAGGTCATTGTGGGCTCCGGATGTAAGCTCATGAAATATCAACTCCTCGGCCACCCGGCCTCCGAGCATCACCGTCAACTGATCCATTGCCTGACTTTTTGTCACAAGGTATTTGTCTTCAAGCGGAAGCTGCAGGGTGTATCCAAGGGCCATCCCTCTTGGAAGGATGGATACCTTGTGAACGGGATCGGCGTTTGGAAGCGTCCTTGCCAGGATCGCATGCCCGACTTCGTGATGTGCAACTATTTCCTTTTCCCTGTCGCTTATGACCTTGCTCTTTTTCTCCGGCCCCGCAATGACCCTGTCCGTGGCTTCCCCCACTTCCTGCATCGTTATTTCCTTCTTGTTCGCGCGCGCCGCAAGGATCGCCGCTTCGTTCAGGAGATTTTCAAGATCGGCTCCGGTGAATCCGGGGGTGCGTCTTGCTACAATGTTGAGATCGACGTCTTTCGCGAGGGGCTTTCCCTTGGCGTGGATCTTCAGTATGCCGCGCCTTCCATTGAGATCGGGCTTGTCCAGAACTATCTGCCTGTCAAACCTCCCCGGCCTGAGCAATGCCGGATCAAGGATGTCGGGCCTGTTCGTTGCCGCCACGACGATGATGTTCGTGTTCGGGTCGAACCCGTCCATTTCAACAAGCAGCTGGTTCAATGTTTGTTCTCTTTCATCGTGGCCTCCGCCGAGCCCCGCCCCGCGGTGGCGCCCGACGGCGTCTATTTCATCCATGAAAATGATGCAGGGCGTCTGCTTTTTCGCCTGCGTGAACAGGTCCCTGACGCGGGATGCGCCCACGCCGACGAACATCTCAACGAAATCAGAGCCGGATATTGAAAAGAATGGAACTCCCGCCTCCCCCGCAATGGCTCTAGCCAGAAGGGTTTTGCCGGTTCCCGGAGCGCCCATCAAAAGAAGTCCCTTCGGTATCTTCGCGCCGAGTTTCTGGAATTTCTGGGGGGTCTTGAGGAATTCAACTATTTCTTTCAGCTCTTCTTTTGCCTCGTCCACCCCGGCGACGTCGGCAAAGGTGATGTTCGTCTTTCCCTGGAGCGGCTTGGCGCGGGATTTTCCGAAAGAAAGCGCCTGGCTCGATGAGCCCGCCGCCTGCCTCATCAGGAGCCACCAGAGCGCAGCGAAGAAAAGGAGGGGAAGAACGAGCTGTATGATAAGGTTCCAGAACCAGCCTGAATCGGACGGCTGTTCCACGTTTATGCCGATGCCTTTTTCGCGGAGCGCCGGTATCAATCCGGGATAATTCAGCGCCCTTGTCTTGAAGGTCGTGCCGTTCTTGAGCTTGCCGGTGATGATGTCGGCGTTCACCGAAACATTATTGACAAATCCTTTGTCAACGTTGTTCAGGAAGTCAGAGAAAGCCATCTCGGCCGGCTTCGGCTGGCTGCCGAAGAACGGCGCCAGAAGCGACACGATGATCAGAAGGAATAAGAGATAAAAGAAAAGATTTTTCCAGGCTTCTTTCATAAGGGGGTAATTATATCATATAAATACAAGGTTAAGAAGTTGGGTGAGGGTAAGGATGCCGGTTTGGAAAATTGGGACCGGAAGTTAGTTGTCTTTATACTTACACTGTCTTCGAAACATGCTTTTTGGTTTTCCCCGCATTTTGCTTTTTTTTATCTTTAAGATGCGGAATCCAATCAATATGTTTTCTTAATATTGGACTGTATAAGAGCTTCTTATAAATTACATTTTCTATGATTTGACGAGCTCTTTCGCGTGTAAGATGAATTTGTTTTCCTACTTCCCTTAAAGTTCTGATACGGTTGTCTTTTAAGCCAAAGCGAAGCACAACAGCGGTTCTTTCCCTCTTCGGCAAAGAGGACAGCACTTTTTCGATGTCTTGCTTCAGGATTGCCTCAAACGCTTCTTCATCCGGGGGCGGAATTGTTTCATCTTTTAGAAGATCGGCCAGCGACCGTGTTTTATCGCTTTTTTCCCTCACAGGTGTTTCCAGGGAAATCGGGAACTCGGTCTGAGTAAAAGCCTCCTCAACTTTCTTCGTCGTAACTCCGGCCAGTTTTGCAAAATACTTTGAGGTCGGGTTCTTTTTCGATTTTTCAGAAAAGTTCTTTCTGATCCGTTCGGCAATTTGCGCCGCCGTGGGATCTTCCCCATTTTCCTGAAAGAGGCGTGTTTGAACATTGCGTACTTTTGTGCCAAGATGGCATTTGTCAACCGGGATCCAGACAGAGTGACTTCCTTCTGTGATTATAGCTGACGAAATTGCTTGCCTGATCCAAAAGTAGGCATATCTCAGGAATGATGCGCCCTTCGTTTCATTAAATTTTTCTATCGCCTTTTTGCAGGCTTTATTACCCTCCTGTACCAGATCCGAAAAAGGCACCCCTCTTTCTTTATAAAGATTTGCTATAGTAATCACATAAAACAAATTGGATTTCATTAAATCATTCATTGCCACCCCGTTTCCCTTTTGCGCTTGCTTAACCAGCTTGATCTGTTCTTTTTTCGGTAAGACCTCGAAACGGCGGATGTCGCGGACGTACAAGTCCGAAATTCGGCCAAAACTGCCCCTGGCAGAGCTGCCATGTATTCTTCTAATTGCCATAAAATTTCTCCATAGACATAATTACATTGATATATCGAGCAAAATTAAAGGAGATTTCAGAATATTTAAGTTAAAAAGATTTTTACAAGCTTCTTTCATAAGGGATAGTTTATATCATAAAAAGGCAGGGGTAAGAAATTGGGAATGTATCTGGATGCGGCTTTGAAGCAGGGTCAAACATGCTTTCACTTCTTTTCCTAACTTCCCTTTTTCTGGTCTTTAGGACCCGGAATTTGATCTGCATATTCCCTCAATTTTGGATTGTAAAAGAGTTTCTTTTTGGTTGCTTTTTTTATAATTTGACGAATATTCTCATGACTTGTATGAAACATTTTGCCTATGTTGTCACATGTGGTTTGGGTACGTCCATCCACTCCGTAATAAAGCTTAACCGCATTTTTTTCTTTTTTCGTCAAGAAAGATAACTGGTTTCCAATATCTTTTCTTAAAATCTCCCTGAACGCCTCTTCATCCGGAGGTGGAACTGTATGGTCTTCAAGACAGTCAGCCAGCGTGCGTTTTTCATCCTTATCCCCTTTCTTGGTAGACTCCATTGAGAGCGGAAATTGAGTTTCAACAAGAATTTGTTGAACTTCCTCCGCTGAAATTTTGGCTAGTTTGGCAAACGGCTTTGAAGTTGGATTTATCTTTGATTTTTCAGAAAAGATTTTTCTGGTCCGTTCGGCAATTTTCTCCGGAGTCGGCTCATTTTTAAGTTCCTGGAAGAGGCTCCCTGAAATTTTGCGCAGTTGATTAAGGATCAACAATCGGTTCGTCGGGATATGAACAGTATGAGACAGTTCGGCAATAGCTGCTCTTATAGGCTGCCTGATCCAATTGCGAGCATAGGTCGCGAACCTATAACCTTTGCGGTAATCAAACTTTTCTGCGGCACGAATAAGGCCCTTATTGCCTTCATTGATCAGGCCTGGAAGGGGTATGCCTCTCCCAACATACTTTTTGGCAATAGAGACCACTAAGCGATAATTGGAATTTATTAGCTCCTCCTTGGCCTTGGGGTCTCCCGCTTCAATTCTTTTAGCCAGCTCAATTTCTCTATCTCTATTAAGCAGGGGAAAATTGTTAATTTCTTTTAAATACTGACTAATATCGCCACTATGTGGGACAATTCTTCGATTTTGAAACAGCATAGATGCCGTTCTTTTGGGGCCGTTGACTGCATGCCCTCTTTGGCTAGCCCTGATTTTATTGATCATAAAAATTCTCCATATAGAACACAGACCTCCATAGCCTATGCTTTTTTATATATCGAGCGAAATAATGGGGAATTTCAGTTTTTTTACGGTATAAACAGACGGGGGGAATGTGATCAGAGATGTTACTTCAATTTCGATTTTTGGCGGTATTCCCTCAATTTCCGGTTGAAAGAGAGTTTATCTAGAACTTTTGTTTTGATTTGACGGACCCGCTCGCGGGTAAGGTTAACATCTTTATTTTTACCAACATCATCAAGGGTTTCAGGAGGGTTGCCATCAAGCCCGAAAAAGAGACATATAACTTTTTTTTCTCTATTTGGCAGACCTTCCATGGCCTTATCTATATCCTGTCGGAGTAAGCCTTGAAGCGCAGCTCTATCCGGACGCGGAACACTTTCATCTGTCAGTATTTCGATCAGATTTCGGGGTTCGCCTCTCTTATCTTTGCCCACCTCAGTTTCCAAAGAGAGCGGAACAGGAGATATTTTAAGAAGATTTCTGACTTTATCAACGGTGATGTCTAACCGGTCGGCAATTTCATGCTCGGTAGGTTCTCTATTCTTTTCCTTAAAGAGTTCCGCTGAGATTTTTCGAAGTTGATTAATGATCTGCGCTTTGTTAAGAGGGATCCTGATGATCCCGGAGTGTTCGCCAATATACTTCAGTATTTTCTGGTTGATCCAATAGATAGCATGGGTCTCGAATCTACAGCTTTTGCGGTAATCGAAACTTTTTGCCGCCCGAATAAGGCCCTTATTCCCCTCCTGGATCAGATCTAAGACAAAGTGACTGTTTCCTGCATAGCTTCTGGCGACAGAAATCACAAGGCCCAAATTGGCATTTATCAATTCATTCTCGGCTTCGTAGTCTCTCTCTTTCAATGTAATGCTCCGCTCAATTCTTTTAGCCAGTTCAATTTCTCTGTCTTTTTCGAGTAAGGGTATTTTATTTATATCTCTAAAATACAAATTAAGTGGGTTAATATCCCGACTAGTAAGCGGCCGAGATGTCATTCTTTTAGGGCCGTTGACTGCATGCCCTCTTTGGCCAGGTCTGATTTTATTGATCATAAAAATTCTCCATATATAACACAGGCCTTCATAGCCCATGCTTTTTTATATATCGTGCAGAATTTCAGGGGATTTCAGTGTTTTTTTGGATAAACAGGCGGGCCTTATTTCTCTCGCTTCTTTATATCGTCCCAGACAGCGTCCATTTCAGGGAGCGTCAGCTTGCTGATATGGCGTCCAGACTTGCCGGCGTGAAGCTCTATCTCCTTGAACCGCCTCATGAACTTGGATGTGGCGTTCTGCAGCGCCTCCTCGGCATCGATGTCGAGCTTCCTCGCTACATTCACCACCGCGAACAACAGATCCCCGATTTCTTCTTTGATCTTCTGCCTTTGTTTGGGACTTGGAGCTTTGGATTTTGAATTTCCTTCGGATTTCGAAATTCGGATTTTGGATTTTCGCAGGAGCCCCTGTATCTCTTCCTCTTCCTCATGAACTTTTTCCCATGCTCCTGCGATGCTGTTCCAGTCAAACCCCACTCTCGCGGCTCTTCTCTGGACTTTGTCGGCCCTGTAAAGCGCGGGGAGCGCGTTTGGAACGCTTTCCAATATCCCCTTAACTTCATCGCTTTTGCCCTTTACCTCTCCTGCCTTTATCTCTTCCCATCGCTTCCACACTTCCTCAACGCTTTTGACCTTCTTGTTCCCGAAAACATGAGGGTGCCGCCTTACCATCTTGGCTGATATCGACTTGATCACGTCCTCGATGGTGAATTTCTTCTCCTCCCGCCCCATCTCGGCATGCATCACAACATGCAGGAGTATGTCGCCGAGCTCCTCGGCTAGCTTTTTGTGATCCTTATAATCAATGGCTTCCAGCGCTTCGTATACCTCTTCCACCATATAGGGCTTGAGGGTTGAATGAGTCTGGACCCTGTCCCACGGGCAGCCGTTGGGGGCGCGGAGGCGCCTTACCACCCTGATAAGTTCTTCGAATTCATTGCCGGTCTTTGCCATGGTTCCGCAATGTTATCATTTATCACGATGCTTTGTAAATAAACATTGACTATAAAATCCCATTAGGTAGAATTGCTCGCGTAAGGAGGTGAAAATATTTTGAAGAAAACATTTATCATAGCGATCCTTATCGCCGGATTGTTATCTTCGGTTTGCTCGGCGGAAATACTTCAGACCGCTCTCGGGCTCGGCACCGAAAAATTCGCGGTCCAGGGCTTTTACAGCTCGACCCCGATAAAGAACACCGATTCGTCGGTTTCCGTGTTCGGTCCAAGGGTCATATACGGCGTCACGGACGATTTTGACGTCATGGCAAAATTGGGAATGGGATCGGTAGCCGGATTGAGCGCGTCAATATTCGGCGTGGGCGCAAAGTTCACACTGCTTAAAGAAGTGAACAAGGACCCGCTTGACCTTGCCGCCATGGTGGGAATTGACACTACCTCGGCGAAGGATCTCAGCTGGGGCACGACCACTTTCGGGGTGATATTAAGCAAGTACATCAAAAACAATTTTTCCATCTACGGACCGATAGGCGTTGTCCTGAATTCCATAAAGTATACAGGCTTTCCGTCATCATCTTCTTCCGCTCTCCAGTGGGGAGTGGGACTAAAGTGGGTGGCGAACAAAAAGATGAGCTTTGCGGGAGAAATAACGATGTTCACGGCGGATAGCGACACTTACCAGACGTTCTCGCTCGCCGGCCAGTACATATTATAGACCTGAAAAAAGTTTAATTAAACTGAAGCGGACCGCCCCGATCGATCGGGGCGGTTCCTTGTTTCTGGCGGGTTTGCGCGACTTCTGCTATAATTACCTCTCTATGACCATCCTCAAGTCCTTGAATGACAGGCAAAAGGAAGCCGTTAAGCACGTCGACGGGCCCCTCCTTATCATAGCCGGCGCGGGCTCCGGAAAAACCAGGGTTCTAACTCACAGGATCGCCTATTTGATGAAGGAACACAATGTTCCTCCTTCGAGCATCCTCGCAGTCACCTTCACGAACAAAGCCGCCAACGAAATGAAACACCGGCTTAACCGCCTCACCGGGATACTGTCGCGCCAGCTCTGGATAGGAACTTTCCATTCGATATGCGGCAGGATCCTGAGGCATGACATAGACAAGATAGGATGGAGGAGAGATTTTCTGATATTCGACGTGGACGACCAGGAATCCCTCATAAGGGAAATAATCAAAGAGCTTGACCTTGACGACAGGTTCAAGCCGCAGGTCGTGCTTGAAAAGATAAGCAAGGCGAAGAACGAGCTCAAGAGCCCGAAAGAATATGAGAATACCGCTCTTGATTTCGCCGCGGAAAAGATCGCGGCGGCATACCGCCTTTATCAGGAAAAGCTTTTCAAGAACAATGCTATGGATTTTGACGACATGCTCATGCTCACCGTGAAGCTTTTCAGGGAATCTTCCGGTACACTCGGATCATACCAGGACAGGTTGAGATATATCAATGTGGACGAATATCAGGACACGAACCTGGTCCAGTATACCTTGACGAACATGCTCGCGAAAAAACACCGCAACCTCTGCGTCGTAGGCGACAGCGACCAGTCGATATACGGATGGCGCGGCGCCGATTTCAAGAACATCCTCAATTTTGAGCGCGACTACAAGGACGCGAAGGTCATCCTTCTCGAGCAGAATTACCGCTCGACAAAAACGATCCTGGATGCCGCCAACGGCGTCATTGCCAACAACGAGCTCAGGAAAGAAAAGAAACTCTGGACCGAGAATCCGGAGGGTGAATTGATAGAACATTTCACTGCGCCGGATTCCCACGGCGAGGCAAGGTTCATAACCGGCGAGATAAAGAAGCTCGCGGGTAAATATATGTATAACGATTTCGCGGTGCTCTACCGGACCAATGCCCAGTCACGCGTTCTTGAGGAGGTCTTCATGCAGGAGGGCATCCCGTACAGGATAGTGAGCGGCGTCAAGTTCTATGAAAGAGCGGAGATCAAGGACATCCTGGCTTACCTCAGGCTGATAGTAAATTCAAAAGACAACGTAAGCGCGGCGCGCCTCATAATGAACACCCTCGACGGGGTCGGCAAAGGCACTCTCAAAAAGCTCGAGGAATCGGGAGAGAAAGAGAACAAGTCGATATTTGAGGTTGTCCAGGATATCGACGGGATCGAGCTGACGCCAAAGCTCAAAAGGCCTCTCCAGAGGTTCGCCGAAACGGTCAACGGCTTCAAGTTCGACCTTCCGAATTTTTCGGCATCCGAAATTACAGAAAAAGTGATAAACGAGTCGGGCTACAGGAAAAAACTTGAGAAAGAAAATTCCCCCGACGCTATAAGCAGGGTCGAGAACATAAAGGAACTGATATCGGTGGCAAAGGAATTCGAAAAGAACTCAGCCGAGAACACATTGATGGCATTCCTGACCCAGGTTTCATTAATGACAGGCCTTGATAACCTGGATGAATCGACTCCGGCCGTCACGCTTATGACCCTTCACAGCGCGAAGGGGCTTGAGTTCCCGGCGGTTTTCATCGCCGGAATGGAAGAAGGCATATTCCCTCACTATCGAAGCCTTCTTGAGCCAGCCGAGCTTGAAGAAGAGCGCCGCCTCTGTTACGTAGGGATGACAAGGGCGAAGAATCGGTTGTATCTCACATCCGCCGAGGAGCGTCTGATATTCGGCGAGAACTGGTACAACGGGCCGTCCAGGTTCCTTGAAGAGATACCGAAAGAGCTCATTAAGGCGGACAGGGCGGTAAAAGAGAGCGAGATGATCGATATCGGCGCGCCGGCTGAGGAGATCGAATATAATTTTAACGTCGGGGACGCCATCAACCACCCGAAGTTCGGCCGCGGAGAGATAACGGGGATGTCCGGCAAGGGGAGCGAACTGATAATCCAGGTGAATTTCGAAGCCGGCGGAGAAAAGATGCTGATGGCCAAGTACGCCCCGCTTACAAAAGCCTCGTAATTGTGATAAAATTCGAACAAATGAAGAAAATATTCCTGCTTTTCGCGTTCATCTGCGTCCTGCTTTCCATGCAGTCATTTTGCGCAAGCAATCTCACAATGGAGCGCGCCATCACGCTGTACAAATGGAAATACTACGATGATTCAATAATCGAACTGGACAAACTGATATCCGACAGCGGGGAGCCGTGGAAAAGCAGGGCGCTGTTCCTAAAGGCGAACTGCCTGACCAGGAAGGGAGACTCCGGATCCGCGAGCGATATTTTCAATATCCTTTCCGCCAAGAGAGGATTCCCGCTCTCCGATTACGCCGGGTTTTTCCTCGGGGAAATAAGTTTCAGCAATAAACGATATGAAGAAGCGTACGGCCATTTCAAGGATGTCCCCTATAACAGCGCTATGAGGTCCGAGGCGGACATCAGGAGCGCCGAGTGTCTTTTCATGACGGGGAAAGTGAACAACGCCATCGAAATTAACAAAGCTCTTATAACGGAAAACTCAAGCCTGACTCAGATGGACAAGGTAAGGTTCAACCTTGGCAAATGCTATGAAAAAGCAGGCTTGCCAAAGGAAGCAATAAGGTCTT
>CAYHAH010000050.1:0-8182 GCA_964354575.1 uncultured bacterium | reverse complement strand
GTTGCGGCGCATGAAATAGGTTTTGACACGCTTTTGATGTTCACATGGCGCGACAGGGAAGTGGTCATGGACATCCTCGCGCTGCTTACAGGCAACCGCGTCAATTACGGGATAAACACGATCGGCGGAGTGAGGAGAGATATCGCGGGAAAAGATATCAAGGAAATACTTAAGGCCATGGACATTCTTGAGGACAGGACAAAATATTATATTGAGGTCGCGACACAGGAAACGACCATCATCAACAGGCTTTCCGGCGTCGGGATCCTGTCCCACGAAGACGCATTAAGGCTTGGCGCGGTAGGCCCCACCGGCCGCGCTTCAGGGGTTGCCAGGGACATAAGGCGCGACGATCCTTATGCAGCTTACGGGGAAATGGATTTTGATGTCATAACCGATGATCACAACGATGTTTACGGCCGGGCGGTCGTAAGGCTTAAAGAGCTTCTGGAATCATACAAGATCATCAGGCAGTCTGTCGGGAACCTTCCTGAAGGTCCGATCGCCGTTAAAGCCCCGAGAAAGATACCGGCGGGCGAAGCCGTAAGCCGTTACGAGGCTCCCAGGGGAGAGGACCTGCACTATGTAAAAGCGAACGGCACCGATAAGCCCGAGAGAGTGAAAGTGAGGGCTCCTACGCTTGCGAATGTCCAGGCTGTAAAAACAATGCTGCGTGACAGGTATCTTGCGGACATGCCGATAGTCGTTGCCGCGATCGATCCGTGTTTTTCCTGCACCGACAGGCTGATATCCATCGACAGGCAGGACAAGAACACGACCGAAGTCATCGAATGGCAGGCGCTGCGCGACTACAGTATAGAATGGTACAAAAAGCGCGGAATAGATTTTTCTAAAATGGGGAAGCTTAAATGATCAATGCTCTCATCGCGATCCTGATATTTCCCGGATTCCTTTTCCTGGGCGCGTTCGGCATGATAGCCGAGTACGCGGACAGGAAAATTTACGCGAGGCTCCAGAACAGGGTAGGGCCTCCGTTCTTCCAGCCGCTCGCCGATTTCATCAAGCTCGTCGCCAAGGAGGAAGTGATCCCGGAAGACGCCAATGCCGCCATGTTCAAGCTGGCTCCTCTGTTCGCCCTTACGGCTGTCGTGACATCAATATTGTATGTGCCGATGTGGAGCACAGGCGCGCTTCTGTCTTTTACGGGAGACGCAATTGTCGTTCTTTACCTGCTCACCATCCCGACGCTGGCATTCTTCATCGGCGGATGGTATTCATCGTCCCTTTTCGCGAGGATAGGATCGGTCAGGGCCGTCACGGCGCTTTTTTCTTATGAAGTGCCGTTATTCATGGGAGTCCTTTCCTCCGCCATGCTGGCGGATACCTGGTCGCTTTCAGAGATGGCGGTTTACTACGAAAAGCATCCCTGGTTCTGGCTTTTTAACCTGATAGGTTTCGCGGTTTCGCTCACAGCCTTGCTCGGGAAACTTGAAAAGGGGCCTTTCGACATCCCTGAAGCGGAAACGGAGATCGTTGCCGGGGGATTCACGGAATACAGCGGAAGATTTCTGGCGATACTAAGGATGGCCATCGATGTGGAAATGGTCGTGGGGGCGTCGCTCCTGGCGGCGGTTTTCCTTCCGTTCGGCCTGGCCCTTGGGCCCGCTGCCGGCTTTATAATATATGTAACAAAGGTCCTCTTCGTTGTCGCCCTTATTTCATTGATGCGCACGGTGGTTGCCCGCCTCAGGATCGACCAGATGATAGAGTTCTGCTGGAAATACCTTGTCCCGCTCGGGATGCTCCAGCTCCTCATTAATTTCCTTTTAAAAGGGGTAATACTGAAGTGAAATTCGGCAAAACCAGGCTCGGCAAAATGGTGATGGAGGTCCTTAAGACCTTTTTGCAGAAACCTGTCACCGTTCTGTATCCCAAAGAAAAGCTTGAGATGCCCGAGAAATTCAGGGGGAAGCTGATTTTTTATCCCGAAAAATGCATCGGCTGCCTGCTTTGCATGAAAGACTGCCCCACGAACGCGATAAGAATCAAGAAGCTTCCCGACGGGAAATTCGAGGCGGAAATAGACCTTGATAAGTGCATATACTGCGCGCAGTGCGTTGATTCCTGCCCGAAGAAGGCCCTTGAAGCGACGAAAGATGTCGAACTTGCCCAGCTTGACAGCGGCAAGTTAAAGGTCATATTGAGTGCAAAACCTCAGGAACAAACTAAAAAGTAGCCTCATCGGCGCCAAAAGGATAGCGGTCCTCGGCGTGGGCTCGGAACTAAGGGCTGATGACATTGCCGGCATCCTCGTGTCGCAGGAGCTTGAGAAAGACGCGAAACGGCTCGGCAGGGCGATCGACCTCAAGGTTTTTCTCGGATACACGGCTCCCGAGAACCTGTCCGGCGAAATAAAAAAATTCAAGCCGACTCATGTGATGATAATCGATACCGCAGACATCGGCAAAAAACCGGGTGATGTTGCCCTGTTCACTCCGGAGGACTCGGGAGGCATCTCTTTTTCCACACATAAACTGCCAATCAAGGTCCTGGCCCAATATCTTATTCAATCTTTCGAATGCAGGGTGATCATCATCGGCATCCAGCCGAAAACCCTGGAATTCGGCAAAGCCGTATCGAAGGAAGTAAAGTCAGCCGTAAAGGATGTTTCAAAAGCCGTAAGGGATGTTATAATCGCTTCCTCAAAATGAGCGTTTTAGATATAATCAAAAAAAGACAGAGTGTCAGAAAATACCTGGACAAACCTGTCGAAGACGATAAGCTGGAACTGATACTCGAAGCCGCGCGTCTTGCTCCTTCTTCCTCAAATTCACAGCCCTGGCATTTTATCGCGGTAAAAGACAAAGGATTGAAGACAAAGCTCATGCATGCGGTGCCTCTAGGAGTGGCAGCTATCAACAAGTTCATTGATGAAGCTCCGATTATCATTGTCGGATGCGTGACGCCGGGATTTTTCCAGAAGGTGTCTTCGCTTTTCGGCAGGGAAAACCACATAGTCGATGTCTCGATAGCAATGGAGCACATGGTTTTAGTTGCGGAAGAGTTGGGTCTCGGAACCTGCTGGATAGGCTGGTTTGACGAGGGGAAAGTGAAGAGGCTCCTGAACGTTCCCCGGGCCGCAAAAGTCGTCGCGATGCTGACTTTGGGCTATCCCGCGGAGGGCGGAGGGCACGCGACCACAAGAAAAGCGCTTGAGGAAATATATTCGGTTGATAGATATTGATTCAAAGGGTTGAAGGAGTCATTAGGTAAAAAGTGGTCGGGGAATCAAAAAATCATAGCAGAGCTTTATTTCCTTTTATTTTTGCATTATTACTTTAATATGTAATGATGTATTGTAACAATGTATTGGAAGTTTTCATTAATCTTTCAGAATTAAAATCTTTCCAGGCTGTGACAAAATGCCATGATCTTAAATTAGCTGCTCCGCGATTATGATATGCCAGAGCGGATTTAGGATCAAGTCTGATCGCTTCATTACAATCCTTAATGGCTCCTCTATTGTCGCCTAAACTAATCTTGGCATACCCCCGATTTGAATAGAACGATGCAATAGTTTGATTTTGGGATAAACTCTTTAAATAAACGCCATTTTTAATTGCTTTCTCATTAATATGAAGCCATTTTTGATAATGATCATTTGTAAAGATGTATCTGTTATCCATATTAAATGTTGTTCGCCCGTCATCCCATCTCATAAAAAGGTGAGAAGGTGCTGAAACTGCGAACAAGGGCCACTTGCACTCGTGAGCTATCGCCAGAAACAGAAATGTTGTTGTGTCACAGTCCAGTTCCCCTTCTTCCGTTAACAGGTTATCAATAAACAAAGCAGCGTCCTGATTCTTGAATCTTATGGAAAAATCGTTTTGAAGTATATAATAGACTTGTGCCAATATGTTTACGGGGTCATTGTTCCCAATAATTTCCCCTTGCACTCTTGCGATTATATCATTTATTTTCCCGTATGCCTTTTGAACCTTTTCCTTTTTACATAATTGGGATTCAACGAGCATGAGGTGATTGATGATGTTGTCGTCGGAGATGTTATTGCCCTGCCATTTGAAGAATTCTATCTGATTTGCAATAGAGGGTCTGTTCCTTTCCAGATACATCCAGAAATCTTTATTATCAATGGCGCCGCTGCCGTCAAGATCGCCAAAGGTCTCGTTCCCTTCTATTTGGCCATTGTTATCCAGATCAGCGCCTTTATCCGCAACTATCTTGGGATAGCGTGCTGTCAGCGCCAGCCTTATCCACGAAATATCGTTTGCGCTTGAAATGTCAGATGACATAAATTCCCCTCTATAGTATATATCGTCAAAAACGCTCCTGAATTTCGTGGAAAATCGATAAAAACCGTGGGATAATCACTGTGGACTTTGATCAAGAAGGAGGCAGTATCATGTATATTCCAGTAATTCTCGGGACTGCAAGGATAGGGAGGCAGTCGGAAAAAGTCGCGAATTTCATTTTGGAAGAGGTGAAAAAAGCCGGATTTGAGAGCGAGTTGATCGATGTGCGCGATTTTAGGATTGACGCCACCGATAATACGCAGGAGTTACCCCAAGCAAAGAAATTATCGCCGAAGATGGAAAAGGCCGATGCGTTCATTATCGTCACTCCTGAATACAACCATGGATATCCGGGAGAACTCAAGATGATGCTCGATCTGCTGTATGCGCAATATGCTAAGAAGCCGGTCGGGTTTTGCGGCGTTTCCGCCGGCGGATTGGGAGGTGCCAGATGCGTCGAACAGCTGAGACAGGTCATAGTAGAACTTCACATGGTGTCGATAAGAGAGGCATTATATTTCCCTGTTGTTCAGGACCTTTTCGATGATAAAGGGAAGATCAAGAACCCGGCTTCTTATCAGAAAAGGGTCAAAACATTCCTTGATGAATTGTCGCAATATGCCGCCGCCTTGGGATCTTCCCGAAAATGAAGAAAGAAACTAACTGGGATAATGTCGCGGGCTGGTACGACAGGCACATATCGGAGTCATCCGATCACCATCGCGATATCATTATACCCGGGACATTGAAGCTTCTTGAGCCCAAAGCCGGCGAGAAAATACTCGATGTCGGATGCGGGCAGGGCGAGTTATGCCGCGAGCTTGCGGAAAAAGGCGCGCAGGTCGTCGGGGTCGACTCGTCAAGAAAGCTGATCGACATTGCCAAAAAAAGATCCGCCAGGTTCAATATCCACTATCTGGTCCTGGATGCGGGAAAACTTGAAGGGATACAGGACGCCACATTTGATGCGGCATGCTCGATCCTCGCAATCCAGAACATGGAAGATATTGCTGCCGTTTCAAAAGAGACCGCTAGGGTATTGAAAAAAGGAGGGCGGCTTGTGTGGGTCCTGAACCATCCGTGCTTCAGGATACCGCGGCAGAGCGGGTGGGGGTTTGACGAAAAAAGAAAGCTTCAATTCAGGAGGATCGACCGCTACATGACAGAGCTGAAGATCCCCATACAGATGCATCCCGGCGCGGCCCCGAACGTGCATACCTGGACATTTCACAGGCCTTTATCGGCTTACTTCGATAAGCTCAATTCACATGGATTTATCATCAATAAACTTGAGGAATGGGTTTCCCGCAGGAAGAGCAGACCGGGGGCAAAAGCCAGAGCTGAGAACATGTCGAGGGAAGAGATCCCTTTGTTCCTTGCGATCTCAGCGGTCAAAACTTGATTTTTTTATCGTTTGGAAGTAAGCTTATCGATCTGACAGGGAGGTGTTATTTTGGAGCCAGGAATAATCATGACCCTGATAATATGCGGGACGATACTGGGAGTAGTGCTTATCGGGATAATGTTCGCGATGTGGATAATAACCAAGGGAATACAGGTAGCGAAGGATAATAAATAGTCATCCTTTTGCTTCCGCCCAGTTCTTCCCCGCGCAGATGTGAACCTTTACCGGTACGCTCAGCTTGACCGCATTCACCATTTCACTCTCAACAAGCTTCTTTATCTCGGCGAGCTCTTCATCGGGGACTTCGAATACAAGCTCATCGTGCACCTGAATTATCATCTTTGTTCTCAGCTTTTTCGACTGCAGCTGCTCCTGGATGTTTATCATAGCGACCTTAATTATGTCCGCTGCCGTTCCCTGGACGGGCGTGTTTATCGCGGTCCTTTCCGCGAAATTCCTCAGGCCCAGATTCGGATTGTTGATGTCGGGAAGCGGCCTTTTTCTTCCGAGCAATGTGCAGACATATCCGTCCTTTTTTGCCTGGGCTATGACTTCATCGATGAACTTCTTTACTCCGGCATGCTTCGTGAAATATTTATCGATGTACCTGGCCGCTTCGGTCTTTTTTATCTTCAGGCTTTTTGAGAGGCCGAAATCGGACATTCCGTATATAATGCCGAAATTGACGACTTTCGCCTTGTCCCTCATTTCATCCGTGACTTCATTCAAGGGCACATCGAAGACCTCGGCTGCGGTCGCTTTGTGGATATCCAGGTCTTCATTGAATGCCCTGGTGAAAACGGCGTCCCCGCTCAGATGGGCGAGGATCCTCAATTCTATCTGGGAATAGTCCGCGGCAAGTATTTGCCACCCCGCTTCTTTGGGAACAAAGGCTTCCCTTATCCTTTTTGCCATGTCTCCCTTTGAGGGAATATTCTGGAGGTTGGGATTTGAGCTCGAAAGCCTGCCGGTGGCGGTTATCGTCTGGTTGAACGAGGTGTGGATGCGGCCTGTCTTTGAATTTATCAATTCGGGCAGGACGTCAACATAGTTGGACTTATATTTCTGGAGCTGCCTGAAGTCGAGAAGACGCCGCGCTATCTCGAACTTCCCGGCAAGTTCATCAAGCACTTCGGCATCCGTGGAGGCGCCCGTCTTTGTGCGTTTGGTTATCGGAAGCTGCAGTTTTTCAAATAGGATGTTCTGGAGCTGCTTCGGGGAATTTATGTTGAAAACCTCTCCCGATATCGCGAATATCTGGGTCTCAAGGTGCTTCATCTCGGCCTCGATCTCAAGGGACATTTCCTTGAGCTTGTCCTTGTCGATCGAAACGCCGCTCTCTTCCATTGACGCGAGAACCTGTATAAGGGGCATCTCGATATTATCAAAGAGATCTTTGAGTTTTTCACTCTCTATCTTTTGCTTTAATACGGGGACAAGCTGAAGCGTGACGTCAGCGTCAGAGCACGCATAATCCGATGCAATATCGATATCAACCTCCGCCATTGTGATCTGTTTTTTTCCAACGCCGATAAGCTCGGTTATCTCGATCATTTTCCTGTTCAACAACCCGTGGGCAAGGTTCTTGAGCCCTATCTTTCCCGTGGGATCAAGCGTGTATGCGGCTATCATCGTGTCAAAAGAGAGGTTGCGGACGTTTATGCCGTGGTTGAACAGCACTTCGATATCGTATTTCAGGTTCTGGCCGTATTTTTTTATGCTTTTGTTTTCAAGAACGGGTTTCAGCGCGGCCAGCACCTCGTCGAGGCCAAGCTGTTTTCCTTTATCGTGTCCGACGGGAACGTAATAAGCGCTGTCCGGAGCGGTCGAAAATGAAAGTCCGACCAGTTTGACCTCAAAGGGGTTCCTCCCGGTTGTTTCTGTGTCAAAGGCAAAACCGCCGGACGCTTCCAGCTCTTTGATCATATCTTCAAGCTGTTCCCTTGATGTGACGGCGGCGTAATCCGCTTTGGACACCTTGAGCGCCTCTCTTTTCTTCTCGACGGTGAACAGGCCTGGCTGCTGAGAGTACTTCTTTACAAGACTGCTGAATTCCAGTTCTTCGAATAACGGCAGGACCCGCGCTACATCAAGCTCGAATTTGCCCGGTTTATCAAGATCTGCTTCAACGGGGACATTCGTCACGATCGTCGCAAGCTCCCTGCTTTCCTTTGCGTCCTTGATCCCCGCCTCGATCTTTGCCCTCAATTTGGGATTGTCAACTTTATCGAGATTGTTCAGAAGGTTATCCAAACTCCCGAATTTTTGGAGAAGGTCGGAAGCCGTCTTTTCTCCGATCCCTTTTATGCCGGGGATGTTGTCGGAAGCGTCGCCCTTAAGGGCCTTGAAATCGATCACCTGTTCCGGGGTTATGCCGAACCTTTTTTTGACTTCTTCCCCGTCATATATGACGATGTCAGAGATGCCTTTCCTTGTGGTCAGGACCTTGATCCTGTCATTGATGATCTGAAGCGTGTCGAGATCGCCTGTCACTATCTCAACA
>CAYHAH010000049.1:0-6828 GCA_964354575.1 uncultured bacterium | reverse complement strand
TTACAGAAATACGGGATGGGAGCGGGCGCATCAAGACTGGTTTCGGGAAATTTCAGGATCCACGAAGAGCTCGAGAAAAAAATATCAGGATATGAAGGAACTCCGGCCTCGATAGTTTTCCCTACGGGATACATGGCGAACCTGGGAACTATCCAGGCGCTTGTCGGAGCGGGCGACGCCGTCATTATCGACCGCCTTGACCACGCGAGCATCGTTGACGGGGCAAGATTGTCCGGCGCGAAGCTTCTGGTCTATCCTCACAAAGACATCGATGCCCTTGAAAAAATATTAAGGAAATCCTCTTCATATAAGAAAAAGCTGATCGTGACCGATCATGTGTTCAGCATGGACGGGGATATTGCCCCGGTTGATGAATTGATCGAACTTGCGAAGAAACATGATGCGATGCTGATGCTGGATGTGGCGCACAGCGTAAATAAACTCAAGGCTCAAGACGCAAGACTCAAGGTTAAGGAAGATATTATTATAATGGGGACACTTAGCAAAACACTGGGTTCGCTGGGAGGGTATGTTGCTGGCTCAAAGGAGCTCATCGAATATCTTCGGAACAAGGCGAGGGCTTTCATATATACAACGGCGCTTCCTCCGGCTGTTGCGGCGGCGGCTATCGCGGCGATCGAGGTTATTGAAAGCGAACCATCCTTGATTGTGCAACTGGAGAGAAATGTAGGCTATGCGAAAAAGAAGATCGAAGCTCTCGGGTTCGATATGCTCGGCTCCGAGACCCAGATAATCCCGATAATGATCGGCGAAGCGAAAAAAGCGGTTGAGGCATCGGATTATCTGTTCGATAACGGCATATTGCTTAGCGCCATCAGGCCCCCGACGGTACCGAAAGGCACTTCGAGATTACGATTGACCGTAACGGCAATTCATTCAAAGGCGGATATCGATCATTTGGCCTCAAAGTTATCGGAGGTCAAGGAGAAATATCTTGGGTAAAGCGTTGTTTGTAACTGGTACTGATACCGAGGTCGGCAAGACATTCATTGCCGCGGGCCTTGCGTATGCGGCACAGTCAAAAGGCATGAGCGTCGGCATAAGCAAGCCGATATCCTGCGGCGGGATCGCCGATGCGCGATTTTACAAAAGACAATTGAAATTGCGGGACAGCATCGACTCGATCAATCCGGTGAAATTCAGGCAGCCTTTGTCTCCTTATGCCGCGATGAAGAACGAAAAGAAAAAGATCGACCTGCACAAGATCAAAGAAAGCGTAAAAAATCTGGCTAAAGATCGGGATCTTGTTCTTGTCGAAGGATTGGGCGGAGCGCTTGCGCCGATAAAAAAGGGCTATTATGTCGCCGATCTTATTAAGGACCTGAATATCCCCTGCGTGATAATTGCCCGCGCTGGCCTGGGAACGATCAACCACTCCCTGATGACCATCGAAGCCCTGAAAAAAAGGAAGATAAAGATCGCCGGCATAATAATGAACGGGTTTGAAGGAAGGGAAATATCCCAAAGATCTAATGCGCAGGTTATTGAAGAATTATCAGGCGTCAGGGTCATCGGAAAGATAAAGGCGAAAAGCTCGTTCAAGGCACTTGTCGACCAAATACAAAAACAGAAGGTACTGAAATGGATAATAAAAAGCTAAAAGACCTCGATAAAAAATATATCTGGCATCCGTTCACTCAGATGCGAGACTGGATGAAAGAGGAGCCGCTCATTATCGATGAGGGCAAAGGCGCCCGCGTAAAGGATATCGACGGCAAATGGTACATCGACGGCGTGTCTTCCCTCTGGGTGAATGTTCATGGGCACAGGCACCCCGCCATCGACAAGGCGGTGAAAGATCAACTTGGCAAGATAGCGCATTCCACGATGCTGGGGCTTTCGAATGTTCCCGCAACCATCCTTGCTGAGAAACTGATCGATATCGCGCCGAAGGGACTGACCAAGGTATTTTATTCAGATTCTGGCTCAGAGGGGGTTGAGATAGCTTTAAAGATAGCTTTTCAGTATTGGCAGCAGGTAAAAAATCCGAAATCCGAAATCCGAAATCCGAAACAAATTCAAAATTCAAAATTCAAAACAAAATTCTTGACTTTAGTAAATGCGTATCACGGCGATACTATCGGCGCTGTTTCTGTCGGAGGGATCGATCTCTTCCACAAGATATACAAGCCGATGCTGTTCAAGTCGTTCAAGGCGCCGACGCCGTATTGTTACCGCTGCCCGTTCGAGCTTGACCGCAAGACCTGCAGGATGAAATGCCTCGGCGAAGTCGAGCAATTGATGAGGAAACATCATAAAGAGATCGCGGCCATGATAGTGGAGCCGCTTGTCCAGGCGGCGGCGGGAATGCTCGTTTATCCGAAAGGATATCTCAAGGGGATAAGGAAGCTCTGCACAAAATACGGGATCCTGATGATAGTCGATGAGGTGGCGGTCGGCTTCGGCAGGACGGGAAAGATGTTCGCCTGCGAACATGAGAGCATGAGTCCCGACCTTATGGTTGTCGCAAAAGGCCTGACGGGCGGATATTTGCCTGTTGCGGCCACGCTGACCACTCAGAAGATATTCGATGCTTTCCTCGGCGAACAGGAGAGCAAGAGGACCTTCTACCACGGACACACTTACACCGGAAATCCCCTGGGGTGCGCCGCGGCGATAGCGAGCATCGACCTGTTCAAGAAAGAAAAGACGCTTCAAGGTCTTCAGCCGAAGATCAAATCGATGGAGAAGCGGCTAAAGGAATTCAGGAAACTTAAGCATGTCGGCGACATCCGGAAGTGCGGCTTCCTTGCCGGGATCGAGCTTGTAAAGGACAAAAGGACGAAGCAAGAATATCAGGCGTCCGATAAGATCGGCATTAAGGTGACAATGGAAGCAAGGAAGCGCGGGCTGATAATAAGGCCTCTTTCAGACATTATCGTGATAATGCCTCCGCTTTGCATATCCAAAGTGGATTTAGCTGATATGCTTGATATAATCTATCATTCGATAAAGAAGGTAACCGAAGGGAAGGTGTCAGCATGATAAAAACAATAGGCGTCGTGACCCCGGGAGGGGACGCTCCCGGAATGAACACCGCCATAAGGGCGGTCGTGAGGACAGCGATTTTCCACGGACTGCGCGTCATGGCGATAGAGCGCGGGTATGCGGGGCTCATAGGCGGCGACATCCATCCTATGGACCTGAAATCCGTGTCGGGGATAGTGAACAGGGGAGGGACAATACTTCATACCGTCCGATGTCCGGAGTTCAGGAAGAGATCTTTCAGGAAGATCGCCGCGAGACAGCTTAAGGAACACGGGATCGACGCTCTGGTCGTTATCGGCGGCAACGGCTCACTCGGAGGCGCTTATGAACTGCAAAAGGAATTCGGCATCAATTCTATGGTTGTGCCCGCTTCAATAGACAACGACATTCCCTGCACGGATTCGACGATAGGCTTTGACACGGCGGTCAACACGGCCCTTGACGCGATCGACAAGATACGCGATACGGCTGCTTCCCATGAAAGGATGTTCATTATCGAGGTGATGGGCAGGGATAACGGTTTCATAGCTCTTGAAGTGGGGCTCGGCGCGGGAGCGGAAATAATCCTGGTGCCGGAAGTAAAGTGCGATTTTGACAGGGTCTGCAAAAGGTTGAGGGAAGGCCTGGACAGGGGAAAGCTCAGCAGCATAATCGTGGCGGCGGAAGGAGTATGCAGGGGGCAGGACCTCGGGGAATACATCGCCAAAAAACTGAAGGTTGATGTCCGCGTGACGGTGCTCGGCCACATCCAAAGAGGAGGGTCGCCGTCCGCCGAATCAAGGGCTCTTGCCTGCAAGCTCGGAAGCGCCGCCGTTGAACTGCTCCTGAGGGGCAAGAAAAACAAGCTTGTGGGAATGCTGAACGAGAAGATTGTGGCGACCGATTTTGCTAAAGCGAACAGAATGAAAAAGACATTAGACAGATCCGTCCTGGAATTAGCTGAAAAACTTTCAATATGAATTCCATGACCGAACACGAACACCACGGGCACCATGAGCATCACGAGCACCATGAGCATCATGAACACCACGAACACGAGCATGCCCACGGCGAGCACGCAGGCCACCACGCGGACATGGTGGCCGATTTCAGGAAAAGATTCTGGATATCCGTGGCCATCACAGTTCCCGTTCTTTTGCTTTCTCCGGTCATCCAGATGTTCCTGGGGCTCGGGGGATCGATAAGGTTCCCCGGCGACTCTTATATTCTGTTCGGTCTGTCTTCCATCGTTTTCTTTTACGGCGGCTGGCCGTTCCTCACCGGGCTTGTCGACGAACTGAAGCAAAAACTGCCGGGTATGATGACGCTGATAGGCGTGGCCGTTACGGCGGCGTATGTATACAGTGCCGCGACCGTGTTCGGACTGAGCGGAATGCCGTTTTTCTGGGAGCTGGCGACGCTGGTCGACATCATGCTTCTCGGCCACTGGATAGAGATGCGGTCGGTCATGGGGGCGTCGCGCGCTTTGGAAGAACTCGCGAGGCTGATGCCTTCCGAGGCGCACAAGATAATGAAAGACGGAAGCGTAAAGGACGTCCCTTTGCACGAGCTGGGCATCGGCGACAGGATCATCGTGAAGCCGGGAGAAAAGATCCCTGCCGACGGCGAGGTGGTCGAGGGAGAGAGCTCGGTGAACGAATCCATGCTCACCGGCGAATCAAAACCGGTGCCGAAGAAGACCGGATCTAAGGTGATCGGCGGCTCCATCAACGCGGAAGGTTCAATGACCGTTGAAGTCAAAAAGACAGGCAAGGATTCTTTCCTTTCACAGGTGATCGACCTGGTGAGGCAGGCGCAGCAGAGCAAGTCCAGGACCCAGGACCTGGCGAACCGCGCCGCGACCTGGCTGACACTGATAGCGCTGGGCGGCGGCGCGATCACGTTTTTTGTATGGCTTGCGATCTTGAAAAAGGACTTCAGCTTCGCGCTTGAGAGGGCTGTCACCGTGATGGTCATTTCGTGTCCCCATGCTCTCGGGCTCGCAGTTCCGCTTGTTGTAGCCGTATCAACGGCGCTCGCAGCCGGGAACGGGCTGCTCATCCGGAACAGGGCCGCATTTGAAAAGGCAAGGAATATTCAGGCGATCATATTCGATAAAACGGGGACCCTCACCGAGGGGAAATTCGGCGTAACGGACAAGATCGCTTTTGCCGCGGACATGGGCGAGGAAGAGCTCTTAAAGTATGCCGCTTCCGTGGAAGCGCGATCCGAACATCCGATAGCCAAGGGCATAGTCTCCTCGGCAAAGGAGACCTATCCGGTCGAGGGATTCAAGGCCATCACCGGCAGGGGCGCGGAAGGCAGAGTGAACGGCAGGGACACGAAAGTGGTAAGCCCCGGATATTTGAGAGAAAAGAACATCCCCATGCCGGACGAAAGGATCGGGAAGCTCTCATCGCAGGGAAAGACCATAGTCTTTGTAATGGTCGACGGAAAGATCAAGGGAGCTGTGGCGCTCGCCGATATCATCAGGCCGGAATCAAAAAGAGCGATCTCGGCCCTTAAGGGAATGGGAGTAAAATGCATGATGCTGACGGGCGACAACAGGCAGGTCGCGCAGTGGGTGGCGGAAGAGATCGGGCTGGACGAATACTTTGCGGAAGTGCTTCCCCAGGAGAAGGCGCTCAAGGTAAAGGAAGTTCAGCAGAGAGGTCTTATCGTGGCCATGACGGGCGACGGCGTGAACGACGCGCCCGCGCTGGCGCAGGCGGACGTGGGCATAGCAATAGGCGCCGGGACCGACGTCGCGATTGAAACCGCGGATATTATCCTTGTAAAAAGCAATCCGCTCGATGCCGTATCTATCATAAGTCTTGCCCGGGCCACTTACGGCAAGATGGTCCAGAACCTTGCGTGGGCGACGGGTTACAACGCCTTTGCCATCCCTCTTGCTGCCGGCGTCCTGTATAACTCAGGCATTCTTTTGAGCCCCGCCATGGGAGCGGTTTTAATGTCCCTGAGCACCGTCATAGTCGCTATCAATGCCAGATTTATCCGCATCCGGAAATGATCCAGGATTGACTATCCCGGGTTCCGGGCATATAATGCCCGCTTCGAGGAGGTGAAATAAATGATATACGGATTGATAACATCGGTTATATTCATCCTGGCTTTTGCGTACATTGTGCTCGCGCTTGCGAATAAGGAGTCCGGCAACATGAAGCTTGCGGGGCAGATCATCGCCGTGCTTGTGGCTCTTGTTGCGGTAGTTATCCTGTTTTACGGCGCCACCGGCAGGGGGCATTACGGAATGATGGGCGGAAGAGGAATGATGGGTGAAAAGGGCATGAAGTGCGAAATGATGATCGATATGATGAAAAAGAACCCGTCAATGATGGACGAAATGATTAAGAACAAGGACATGCGGCAGATGATGCAGAAGAAGATGATGAAATACGGGAAATAAGAGAAAATAGGAACAGAGGGAGATGAAACAATGAGGAAGGTGGCGTTGCTTGCTGTTTGCGCATTGATGGTCTTGAGCGTAGCGTCTTTCGCACCAATGCTGCTGGAAGATTACGTGGCCTACACGGTGGACCACAACTTACAATATATAGGCTTGAAGGACAAACTTGGGCTTAGCGAAGAGCAGACCGCAAAGCTCATGGTAATAAGAGAGAACTTGCAACAGAAGAGGAAGCCTTTGATACAAAAGAGGAACACCTTTGCAGGAGAACTTAAAGCGTTGCTGGAGGAAGAAGACCAGGATCTCGGCGCGGTTGGAGCAAAGATAAAGGAGCTTCAGAACGTAAGGATGCAGTTAATGCTCAACAGGATCTCTGCGGCAGAAGAATCGAACAAAGTCCTTACCAAAGAACA
>CAYHAH010000048.1:0-7546 GCA_964354575.1 uncultured bacterium | reverse complement strand
CGGCGACAAGGGATGAAGTCACAAAAAAGCTTTCAGAAATAGTTGAGTCGAACATTCCGGGTGGCATGGTGGAAAGGGAGATAGAAGTGATGATAGGCGACCTGGAAGCCTCATTAAAAAGGAACAGGATGACCGTCGCATCCTACCTTTCCGCGGTCAAAAAGGACATGGACAAGTTGAAAGAGGAAATGAAAGCCAGCGCGGAGATCCGCATAAAAGCCAAGCTGGCGCTGGAGGCGATAGCTGAAAAGGAAAAGCTGGCCGTGGAAGACAAAGACCTCGACCGCGAGATCGATCTGCTTGCGCAGCATTACGGAAAGACGGCTGAGGAATACAAGAAGGAGATCTCAGGCGAGGTCATTGATTCGATAAAGGAGTACCTGCTAAGGGAAAAAGCCATCGACTTTGTCATATCAAAAGCCAAAGTGGAAGAATAATGATATAATGTTGGAAAAAGGGGGTATTTTTATGGTTGAGAAAGCGCAAAATGTGGTTCCCATGGTCATTGAGCAGACGGGCAGGGGAGAGAGGGCTTATGACATATTTTCAAGGCTCCTGAAAGAAAGGATAATCTTCATAGGCTCCCCGATGGATGACGAGATAGCGAATTTGATCATTGCGCAGCTGCTGTTCCTGGCGGCGGAAGACGGCGAAAAGGACATCAACATTTACATAAACAGTCCGGGAGGCGTTGTCACGGCGGGGCTTGCGATCTACGATACGATGCAGTACCTGAAATCGCCCATAACGACCATCTGCATAGGACAGGCCGCGAGCATGGGAGCGATGCTTCTTGCCGCGGGCTCAAAAGGAAAAAGATTTGCGCTTCCGAATGCGCGCATCATGATCCACCAGCCTTTGGGCGGCGCGCAGGGGCAGGCGACAGATATTGAGATCCAGACAAAAGAGATCATGAGGGTGAAGAAGCTTTTAAATGAGATACTTGCAAAGCACACCGGGCAGCCGCTGTCAAAGATCGAAAAGGACACAGACAGGGATTTTTACATGTCCGCGCAGGAAGCGGTGGAATACGGCCTGGTCGACGAGGTCATAGAGACAAAGAAGGGGATAATCAAGGCGGGCAAGCCGATAAAAGGATAAGAGAATGAACGATCAATTTGTCTGCGCGTTTTGCGGCAAACCGGAGGCCCCTGGCAGGCGCCTCATAGCGGGGCCCAATGCCTACATATGCGAGCAGTGCGTAAAAGTATGCCTGGAGATAGTTGACGAGGAAAAAGCGAAAAGCGCGGGCAAGCCGGCCGAGGGCATGGCAAAAGTCCCGAAACCGAAAGAGCTTTTCGAAATGCTGAACCAGTATGTGATCGGGCAGGAGAAAGCAAAAAAGGTCCTTTCGGTCGCCGTTTATAATCACTACAAGAGACTCGTGAAAACTGCCAAAGAAGACGACACCGAGATACAAAAAAGCAACATACTTCTCATAGGCCCCACAGGCTCCGGGAAAACCCTTCTCGCGCAAACGCTTGCAAAGATATTGAACGTCCCGTTCGCCATCGCCGATGCAACCACTCTGACCGAGGCGGGATACGTGGGGGAAGATGTTGAATCCGTTCTGACAAGGCTGCTTCAGGTCAGCGACTACGATGCCTCAAGGGCTGCAAGGGGAATAGTGTACCTGGATGAGATAGATAAAATATCCAGGAAATCCGAAAACCCGTCGATCACAAGGGATGTCTCGGGCGAAGGGGTCCAGCAGGCGCTTCTCAAGCTTCTCGAGGGCACCGTCGCGAACGTTCCGCCGCAGGGCGGAAGGAAGCATCCCCAGCAGGAATTCATACAGCTTGATACGACGAACGTCCTGTTCATCGTGGGCGGAGCTTTCCACGGGCTCGAGAACATAATCGAGCAGCGCATCGGGAAAGGAAGGATAGGTTTCAAGGGAGACGAGGCGATAAACGAAAGGATCCGAGTGGATGTGCTGGAGCATGTTCTCCCGGAAGATCTCCTAAAGTACGGCTTCATACCGGAGATCATCGGAAGGCTTCCTGCGGTCGCGGTGCTTAACCCGCTCGATGAAAAAGCGCTGATCAGGATACTGAAGGAGCCCAAGAACGCCTTGATCAAGCAGTACAGAAAGCTGCTTTCAATGGACGGAGTAAAGCTGGAGTTCACCGATCCGGCGCTTAAGCTCGTCGCTAAGATCGCCATCAAGAGGCATATCGGCGCAAGAGCGCTGCGCGCGGTGATAGAGGAGATAATGCTGGATGTGATGTTCGAGGCGCCCTCGCGCACAAGCACGGGGAAAGTCATCATTACGGAATCCGTCGTCAAGAAACTTATGAAGAGATCCGAAACGTCGCATCTTAAGGCGGCTTAACTCATGGCGGAAGAAAAGATCGACAAGAAGCATCCCGAAAAACTCGTAGAATGGAAGGAAACCCTCCCGCTCATTCCTCTCAGGAACATAGTGGTTTTCCCCCAGATGGTGGTCCCTCTTTTTATCGGCAGGAGCAAATCGGTAAAAGCGCTCGAAGGCGTTTTGAACAAGGAACGGATGGTCGTGTTCGCTTCCCAGAAAAGCGAGGACGTGGAAGAACCTGACGCGAAGGACATATGCGGTATAGGAACCCTTTCCGAGATCGTGCAGATGCACTCACTTCCCGACGGAACGACCAAGATCCTTGCCGAAGGGGTCGCACGGGTCAAAATAGAAAGCTTCGTTTCCGAAACGCCCTTTTTTAAAGTTAAGATATCGAGCATCCCCGAGATCGACGAGATGACCGCCGAAGTGGAAGCTTCGATCAGGATGATGATCAGGCAGTTCGAGAAATATGTTAAATTGAACAAGAGGATCCCTCCGGAAACCCTGATGTCCATAATCAACATTGAAAATCCCGGCAGGCTGGCGGACCTTATCGCGTCGTATCTGACCCTGAAAGTCGACGAAAAACAGGCGGTACTGGAAGCGTTGACCATCCAGAAAAGACTGAGCAAGCTCTCCGGATTCCTCGACAAGGAGATCGAAGTCCTCGAAGTCGAGAAGAAACTTCAGGGAAAGGTAAGGCGCCAGATAGAGAAGGTCCAGAAAGAATATTACCTGAAGGAGAAGCTGCGCGCGATACAGGATGAGCTCGGGGAAGAAGATGAAGGGGTACCGCCGGAGATCGCCGAGTACAGGAAGAAGATAGAAAAAACGAAACTTCCTCCGGATGTAAAGGAACGAGCCGCAAAGGAGCTGGAGCGGCTTTCGAAAATGCCGTCGATGGCCGCGGAAGCCACGGTCATAAGGACGTATCTTGACTGGCTGATAGAGCTTCCCTGGAAGAACAAGACAAAGAGCCGCCTTGACATCTCGGAAGTGGAAAAGATACTCAACGAGGACCATTACGGGCTCAAGAAGGTCAAGGAAAGGATCCTTGAATATTTTGCGGTGCTTC
This sequence comes from uncultured bacterium, assembly GCA_964354575.1. Classification (GTDB taxonomy): domain Bacteria; phylum Margulisbacteria; class WOR-1; order CAVSGV01; family CAVSGV01; genus CAYHAH01. The sequence goes on along the minus strand of CAYHAH010000048.1, from coordinate 4,151 downwards.
AGCTGACGGGCAAGATCGGCGGGACGATACTGTGCCTGATAGGGCCTCCGGGAGTTGGAAAAACTTCAGTGGCATCATCGATCGCAAGGGCCATGGGAAGAAAGTTCGTGAGGGTGTCGCTGGGCGGCATGAGGGATGAGGCGGAGATAAGGGGGCACAGGCGGACATACGTCGGCGCTCTTCCCGGCAGGATAATCCAGTCGATAAGCAAGGTGGGCGTCATCAATCCGGTATTTCTTCTTGATGAAATTGACAAACTGGGCGCTGACTTCAGGGGGGATCCTGCGGCCGCGCTGCTTGAAGTCCTTGACCCCGAACAGAACAAGACATTCAGCGACCATTACCTGGAAGTGCCGGTCGATCTCTCGGACGTATTTTTCATCACCACCGCGAACACGCAGGACCCCATACCAAGGCCTCTCAGGGACAGGATGGAGATAATCGAAATGTCCGGCTATACGGAAGAGGAAAAACTCGGAATAGTGAAAGGATACCTGGTCCCGAAAGAACTTAAAAATCACGGGCTAAAAAGCGACCGGGTTGAATTCAAGGATGATTCGCTCATGTCGATCATACGGGAATACTCGAAAGAAGCCGGAGTAAGGTCGCTCGAGCGCACCATTGCGGCGATACTCAGGAAGATCGCGACGACCATTATCAAGAAGAAAAAAGAAGGCAAGATAACCGTCGAGGCAAAGGATCTTCAGGAATACCTGGGCGCGCCTAAATACAGGTTCGGCATTGCCGAAGAAAAAGATCAGGTCGGAGCCGTTACGGGACTTGCATGGACCGAGGTCGGCGGCGACACGATCTCGGTCGAGGTCACGGTCATGAAGGGAAGGGGAAATTTAACGATAACCGGACAGCTAGGGGATGTCATGCAGGAATCCGCCAAGGCCGCCCTAAGCTGCATCAGGTCCAGGGCTGAAGCCCTGGGGATCGACGAAGATTTTCACCGGAAGACGGACATTCATATACATGTCCCGGAGGGCGCCGTGCCGAAAGACGGCCCGTCCGCGGGGATAACGATCGCCACGGCGCTGGCCTCTGCCCTGACCCAGATACCCATCAGGCATGATATAGCAATGACGGGGGAAATAACCCTTCTGGGAAAGGTTCTCCCGATCGGCGGACTGAAGGAAAAACTTCTGGCGGCCAGAAGGGCCGGAATAACCGAAGTTATCCTCCCCGAAGAGAACAGAAAAGACCTGGATGAAATAAAAGAGGAGATCCCCATAGACATCAAATTCCACCTGGTAAAGGAAATTGAAGAAGTCCTGGATGTCGCCCTGGCGAGAAAGCCCGAGACAAAAAAGAAAGAACCTCCGCCAAAGTATCCGCCGTCCATAGAAGGACAGATGCACGCTTAATTTATGGAATACAAGAACACCCTAAATCTTCCCAAAACGGATTTTCCCATCAAAGTTAATCACATAAAACTTGAACCGGAGCTTTTATCGTTCTGGGAGACCGGTGATATATACAAGAGGATGAAGGACAGGAACAATGGCAAAGACAAATACATATTGCATGACGGCCCGCCTTATCCGAACGGGGACATTCACCTGGGCCACGCGTTAAACAAGACACTCAAGGATATCGTCGTGAAGTACAAATCGATGTCAGGCTTTTATTCGCCTTACATTCCCGGCTGGGACTGCCACGGCCTCCCGATCGAAACCCAAATGATAAAGGAGCTCGGCGTCAAGAGAAAAACGATGAGTATTTCTGATTTCCGGGAAAAGTGCCAGGAATACGCTTTGAGTTATGTTGATGTCCAGCGCGGGGAATTCAAGCGTCTCGGATGCTTCGGCGACTGGAGCAACCCGTATTTGACCGTTAAACATAACTACGAAAGCAGGATAGTCGAGCTTTTCGGCATCCTCGCGGAAAAAGGCTATGTTTACAGGGGGCTTAAGCCGATCCACTGGTGCCCCACGGATGAGACGGCCCTTGCCGAAGCCGAGATCGAATACGAGGACGATGAATCATACTCCATATACGTGAAGTTCCGTGTCAAGTCGGTTGAGTCAAAAAGCCCCGAATTCAAGCTTCTTCAGGACGTCCTGACAGGCGACTCTTATTTTGTCGTGTGGACGACAACGCCGTGGACCCTTCCCGCCAATGTCGCCATAGCGGCGCATCCGGATCATGAATACGTTGCCGTGGTCGTTGGCTCCGAAGTTTACGTTGTTGCAGAGGGGCTTCTCGAGAGCTTCATCGATAAGATCGCGGTAAAAGATAAAAAGATAGCCGGCAAATTCAAAGGGAAAGTGCTTGAAGGGATAATCTGCAGCCATCCATTTGCCGACAGGGAAGTACCCGTTGTCCTTGATAATTACGTGACGCTTGAGCAGGGGACGGGACTCGTTCACATCGCTCCCGGCCACGGCGAAGAAGATTATCAGGTCGGGCTGAAATACAAGCTGCCGGTCGTGATGCCGGTCGATGAAAAAGGCTATTTTACGAAAGAAGCGGGCAAATACGCCGGAAAACGCTTTAACGAAGCGAATGACCTGATAGTGGCTGACATGAAACATGACGGCTCGCTCTTGTTCAGTGAAACGGTCAAGCACAGTTATCCGCACTGCTGGAGATGCAAAAAACCCGTCATATTCAGGGCGACGGAGCAGTGGTTCATTTCTGTCGACCATGACAATTTAAGAACGGAGGCGTTAAAAGCGATCGGCGAGACCAAGTGGTATCCCGCCTGGGGAGAGAACAGGATCAGAGGAATGGTCACCCAGCGTCCCGACTGGTGCATATCAAGACAGCGTTCCTGGGGGGTCCCGATCCCGGCCTTCTACTGCAAGAAGTGCGGCAGCCCGCAGTACAAGGGCGGATTCAACAAGGCGGTCGCGGAATTATTCAGGTCAAAGGGCTCTAATTCATGGTTCCTGACAGACGCCAAAGATATCGTTAAAGGATTGAAATGCGGCGATTGCGGCTCGTCGGATTTTAAAAAAGAGACCGATATCCTTGATGTCTGGTTCGAATCGGGCGCGTCCCACTGGGCGGTCCTGCATAACGAAAAAGATCTCTCCTGGCCCGCGAACCTCTATCTTGAGGGAAGCGACCAGCACCGCGGATGGTTCCAGACCTCGCTTTTAACTGCGGTCGGCGCAAAGGGAAAGGCGCCTTACAAAGCGGTCCTGACGCACGGCTTTACCGTGGATGAGCAGGGAAAGAAAATGAGCAAATCGCTCGGCAACGTGGTGGATCCGCAGGTCGTGGTCAAGGAATTTGGCGCGGATGTCCTGAGGCTGTGGGTCGCATCCGCCGATTTCAGGAACGACATGAGCGCCTCAAAGGACATCCTGAAGCACGTTGCGGAAGCTTTCACGAAGATCCGCAACACCTGCAGGTTTCTGATGAGCAATTTGAACGATTTTGACGCCGGGAAGGACGCGATCAGGCACAATGACCTCGAGGAGATAGATAAATGGGCGCTGCTAAGGGCCCAGAGGTTGATAGAGCGCGTCAGGAAAGCTTATGACGAATTCGAATTCCATCTGGTATTCCATTCCATCCATGGTTTCTGCGTCAACGACCTGAGCGCGTTCTATTTTGACGTCGTAAAGGACAGGCTGTACTGCGAAAGCAAGGGCGGGAAACTGAGAAGGTCTTCCCAGACCGCGATGAACGAGATACTTCATACAATGGTCAAGCTTTTTGCCCCGATACTTTCTTTTACAGCGGAAGATATCTGGAAATACACGAAAAAATCCGAAATCCGAAATCCGAAATCCGAAATAAATCCCAATGACCAAATTCCAAATAGTTCGATCTTTGAAGAAGGGATGCCTGAAGTCAATCACAAATATATTGATAAAGAGCTTGAAACTAAATGGGACAAGATCCTCGAAATAAGAGGCGAGATCTACAAGGCAATGGAAGGCGCCAGAGCGGAAAAAATGATCAGCCACCCGCTGGAAGCCAGGATAGATGCCTCGTTTGAAGGCGAAGAGTATGACCTGCTGAAAAGCATGGAGAAGCAGCTGCCGTCAATTTTGATCGTATCGGAGTTTTCATTGGTAAAGGGCGCAAAGAACATAACAGTAAAGAAGGCCGAGGGGAAAAAATGCGAGAGATGATGGATGCCTTTAAAGTCCGTGGGCCGACACGACGCGCAACCGACTTTGGGTGGATGA
>CAYHAH010000047.1:0-1637 GCA_964354575.1 uncultured bacterium | reverse complement strand
GCGCTGGTCATCATCATCGCGGGGGTGCTGCTCCACAGCGCGTACGCGAACACGCATTTCTGGCTTCTCGCGTGGATAAGCCCTGTCAATGAAAGCATCTGGGAGCATTTGAAGATAGGCATCTGGCCTGTTCTTTTCTTCGCGGTGATAGAATATCCGTTCCTGAGGTCGATCACGAAGAACTTCCTTATTGCCAAGACGGCGCAGGCATACGCGACCATTCTCTCGATCCTCGGGATCTTTTATTTTTACACCTATGTCGCGGGGCGCAACTTCCTTGCCCTTGATATCCTGACCTTCATCGTCGCGGCGCTCATCGGCCAGTATGTCAGCTATAAGCTTTTGACGCTCCCGGAGGTGGACGAGTTTTTCGACCAAGTCGCCGTATATTCCCTTTACATATTGATGGGCGTTGTCGTGTACGCCACCTACCTGCCGCCCCACTTTTCCGCTTTCAGGGACCCGCTTACCGGCGCATACGGGATACAGGTGAAAAGAAACTTCCTTGATAACATGCTTTTCTTCAGCAAGAACACTCTCCTGGCGATACTTATCACCCTTGTGGTTTTCCTCATAATGAACTTCACCACTCCGTTCAGGGTGTGGTCAATGAGCCGCAAGATGGACAAAATAATTTCCCTGCTTGAGAAAATAGCCAAGAAGTAGTCCTAAATCCAAAATCCTAATCCCAAATGTCAAATGAATCGATAAAATCCAAATGACAAACGGATATTTTAAGCCGTATTTCGGACTTTATTGACAATACTGCTTAAGATAAGCATAAGTTCATGTGCCTCCTGAAATAAAAAGTTCGTTTCATTTTTCATTTCCCGGTCGTCCGTCAATCCTGCTTTATCGATCAAGCTTAGCCAATATTTGGATTCCCTTGCTTCTCTCCTTGATATTGCCATTTTATTCACAAAATCCTTCTTCGATAATGTCCCGTCCGCCTCTTCAATGTTAGCCCCGACCGATGCACTTGCCCTGATCAATTGCTTTCCGTATTCTATTGCCGCGATCGACCGGGGGAGTTGTCCGATCAATTTCGCGCATCTAACCGCAAAATTGGCCGCCCTTTCTCCAATATCATATTTGGATTTTGTCATTTTGCCCTGGTTCATTTGGATTTTGACATTTGTCATTTGATATTAGTAAGCAGCAATTATCTTGCCATGTTTTTTGCGCTTATATTGAGGATGTTTGTTGTAGTAATCTCTGACACTAGCAGTTTATTCCGACACAAAGAACTATTGAAATTTTCCGGGGGAGAAGTCGATATATGAATGTGAGCAATCTTCATATTAGAGAATTAAAGGCGGTAAACCTGCGAAGCGCAGGCGGATGGAGAAATGTCGCGGCGGATTACGCAAAAAACCTGCGGACTTTAAATCATAATGCCCCGTTGAAAGCGCTTATCCTTAGCGCTTCGATGATCGCGGAGCCGTTATTCGCTGCCGACCCATTGATCTCCTCTTTGATCACCGCTGTGAAACCCGGCGAGGATTTCCCGCAGGGTTATCCTAAGCTTAATTTTGTCGAGAGCGCCGTTTTAACGCCAAAGATCGTCAATGACCTTTACCGGACAAAGGGAGAGCGGCCCATTAACATGCTTGTGCTCGATTATTGCGCTGACAGTC
>CAYHAH010000046.1:0-9381 GCA_964354575.1 uncultured bacterium | reverse complement strand
TATCTTGTTCAAATATACCTGAATTATAAGATAAATTTGGCCAATCTATTTTATCTTGATGTTGTTCTTCCCCAGGATATCCAGGACATTTATCGTCTTATTGCGGCTTGTGAAATTAAACTTATCCCTGTTCTCATAGATCAGTTCTCCCAGTTCTTTAGAAAAGTTTGCCGGCAATTTCCCTCCGGAAACTTCCACAATAAGATTGACGCCTTCTTTTTCGATGACCACTTCCATTCCCTTGCTCCTGCAATATCCTTCTATGAGCCCCTTCACGGCCAAAAGGAAATGAGTCCCCGGGCCGTAGCCCTGCCCTATGCTGTCATTAAGGTATCCAACGATCCCTTTCTGTTTCTGGAAAGCGCCGCTTTTATAAAAATTCAGGACCCCGACCTGAAGTGATTTCCCTTCAAGAGAAAGTTTTGTCGCCGTGTTCTCAAAATTGTTGCTCCTGAAGAACGATGATATGTTGTTTTCTCCGTAGATCCCTGAGGAAAAATCGGGATTGAATTTGGATGCGCCCGGCCCAATGAGAGTGAACCAGTTCATCAAATTTATTCTATTATTTTCTATTAACGGACCCATTGCTCCCCTCCAAATATGCTGAAGAACGCCGACTCCGCGCCCTTTTGCGCGTAGCTGGTTAATGTTCTCCCTACTTATATTATCGTATTTTGGAGGGGTAAACTTGCAGGAAAATCAAATAAAAATGGCTTATTTTTGGCTTTAGATCAATAATTTTTAACGGCAGTCCGGCTCAAAAGCTACCTTTTTGCTGGAAATAAAAGGTTTCCGAGGGCAAGCTTCAAGGCGTCCCCAATAAGGCAATGGTACTGGATCTCTTTAATGGGCAAAAGGTTTCCCCAGAAGTAGGTTTTTTCATATCCGACGGCAAAAAGCCCTATTTTTTCCTTATTCAATTGAAGGGGCATCATGAACATGCATCCTGAATGCGGGCCAATGTTTTTCCTGATCGAAGAAAAATCCCATTTATTTGCATTAACATCCACGCTTTCTCCCTCAAAAGATTGGTTCGAGTTGATCATTGAAAGCGTATTTTCCGGCAGCTGCACGACCTGGGTGAGCCGCTCGAATTTTGTATCGGGAATATATGTCGCTTTACCCGATTTCAAAATATTCTCCGTGACGCTGTTATTGACGCCGATCGCCAGATCGCCCGCGGTTATCTGTATTACGTTCTCAAAGGGAGCTTCTATCATTTTAAAAGGTTCGGTTTCGTGCTTTCTGTAAAATATCCCGAGAGATGAGCATGGCCACAGGTAATGGCTGCTAATTTCTGACATCATCCATTGAAGTTCATTTAGGCTATTGCCTTCTTTTATGACTCTGTCGATATCTTTGATGAAATATGTGGAGGTTTGATCAAAACCGGGCACATCCCTGTTTGTTCCGCCCGGTTGTGCCCTTTTTATGGCAATAGCCCTATCCATTGCAAAAACCTTGCGTGAAAGATTGTCGGGAACAGAAACTTTAAAGTTGCCCCTATAAAGAATTGGCAAAGATCTCCCCTTTCTCGAAATACCGGAAACCCACACCATTTTCGTGCTCCTTTCATTATATCTTTATGGCCAAATAAAGTAAACCGCCTGCCGCTGTATTATCGGAATAAATGCGCGGAAATTTCAATGTTTTTAGAGGGATTTTTAGTGAAATTTCCGGAACAATCCTCCGATATATGACCGGAGGAAAGCGATGACAATGACTAGCACCGGCCCCATAAACAATCTAAATACTATCGATTATTCGATATTGCCACAAAAGCCGCCAAAAGCAGTACCGCCTGATTCAGTCTTAAAATCACTAAACCATAGATTAAATTCACCTGATGAGAAAATATTGCCCAAAGACCTGATAGAATGCACAATTTGCCCGGAAGATAGGAGGGTAGCCGTAACCGATATCGCGAAAGTTTTTACACATGTAAAAAATCCTTTGACCGGCGAATTCTTCCTGGCACCGGGAATATATAAAGAGATTTATGAGGCGGAGAAAATGGCGGCGAGCGGCCCGATCAGAATGCTATTGAGCGGCATGATCCTGGAAGCGCTCAAATCATTCCAACAGGTATATCTAGGAATAAATCCATCCGATTGTTCTCTCGGCTATCTAACACCCATTGATTGCAGGCGGATATTAACGATCGATGCCGGCATCATGCTAACTCAGCTGACCAACCCCGAGACACTCAAACCATATCTTGATCCGAAAGAATTTAATAATATGCCCCGCGGTAAGCAGATTAAGATGTCTGCGGGCAATCCGATTTTTGAGGCCTTTAAAGATTTTTTAAGGATAGAAAAACATCAGGAAGCTGGCATGGGAGAAACGCCCTTTTCCATTATGAATAAATATCACTTTGTGCAAAAGCGTTGGGAACAATTGAAGCTCGACCCCACTCAAAAATAGGCAAGCGGGACTCCATAGTTAATAAACCGTTCGCAAATTTCCTTATTCTTTCCCTCTTCGGTTTTCTTATCTTTGTCCCAGATCTTTTCCTTCCTTTACTTTCTGCGAGGCATAAAAGTCTGCAGTTTCAAGGGCATCATGCACTGCTATGCCAACATCGCTATTGTCAAATTTTGTTTTGGCTATGTCCAGCGTCAGCTTATTGAGAGCTACCTTGCAAGCCGCCAATTGCCTGTCTATACCGTCATTGCCTCCGGGTAGAAGACCCAAAACGCCTTTACCGCGTATATTTGTCAGTGCTTCTATTTTCTGTTGCAGCAACTTCTTTTGCTTCTCCGGACTGAGATTAGCCCAGCTAGCGGGAATTCCGCTATTTCCAGATATACCATTTAGTCCCATTATATTTCACCCCCTCTAATAAATTATGCTTTCTAACTATACTATCGTGATTGCCGATGTAAAACTTGCCTAAAACTCCATTATTCCTTTACAGGTACATTCGGCGCAGTTCCGACGATCATTCCATCAGCTTTAACATAAAACATTGTTGCAGAAGTAACAGTCCCGATCAAATTGCGGGTTTCACCGATAAATTGATAATTGGCATCGCCATATCGGTAACCGGCCACATTGCTTCCGCCCGTATCCAGGTTCACAGCATTCTTTATGTCGGCTATTTTCGCGAGTATCTCACCAGCATCATACAGATCAACATACCTGTTAATTTGTATGATGCTGTAGCTTCCGTCATTGAATGTAGCCAACACTCTTCGAAGGGAAACCTCGTGACTCGATCCCTGAGCTGGCACGATATTGCCGCCATTTTTCACAAGTAGATTACACTGAAACATTGTCCCCCCTGAAACAAGCGATTTTTCCATCAGGCCATGAATATCGTTTTCCCTTGTGTCGAATATTTCCGGCCTGCCGTTTTTCATGACAACAATGCCGTGCATTGTTGCATCAACGTACAAATTATGAGCCTTGCCGCTGACGATCGATGCTGTTGCCGGAATCGGACGATTTACTTTTGAAGAAGAATAGTTCGCGGCGCAAAACACCAAATAACCTTTTTGAGCCGCTTCCTGATGAGAGAATCTTTCAACTGTATAACCCGCTGAAACGACATTATTGTCAGCACTTACGTGAATCATTTCACCGATATTATCTTGTACTCTCTCCGATTCAAGGAAAAGATTGTAATGCTGGATGCCTCCCGGCAGTTTAATCTCATGCTCAGATGTGCTGAGATGCGCTTTGGCATAGCGGTCATGATATTGTTTCTCAAAAAAGCTTCCGCCAATTTTTTGCGCCGCATTTGACGGGCTGTAATTAATGGTGACATTGATAAGTTGAGCCACAAAAGTTTTGCTATCCGAGGGTATATGAACCCCCAGTCTTCGAGCTGTTTCTTTGATAGGTTCATCGATCTGCATCTTGTTTTGTTTCGCGAATAAAACATGCTTGGATGCCAATAATTGACATTGCCGGCATAATTCGGCATCGTTTTGCGCCAGTCCCTTATCATAGGCCGAGGCAAGGAATTCAAGCTGCGAAAACACATTTGAGACGGTCGGCTGATTTTCGGCGATCTTCTGCACCCGCTCTTTATACAAAGACAGGGATTGCTGCAGCCGAATATTGTAACTCGCGCTTGAATCGATAACAGATCTCACGCCAGGTGTGTCTGGTGCCATATATAGTCCCCTCTAACTATATATATCGGGATAAAAGGGCTATTTCTTGCGGTTTTTTTGCGGTTGGACGGGGGTTATTTTTATGAAACGGGTAAGGGATTCTGCAGAGCCAAAAGAGGCTTTTTGTCCGAACATGTCCAGCTTGAAAAATGTCATAGGCCCGCCGTCAAGATTAAGCGCCGCATCAATATTTTTGACCTTGTTCAACAGAAAATTTTGACATCCATAGAGACTTATAGGGCCCTTTACGAAGAAGAAATGTATCCTCCCCTCTTTGTCCAAAGCCAGGACGGTTCTTTTGGCCTTGTCGGTGGCATTCGGCTTAATACCGGGCCGCCCGCCCGGTTCAATGATCAGGGGGCCATTTTGTAATGCAAAGTTTGTATTTTCTGTGAAGTTGAAATCTTCGGATCTGGTTATCAAGGCTTTGCCGTCATGAATGACAAATACGCCCGAATATTTTTGTTCGCTGGAAAAAGGGGATAATTCTCGCCCGTGCGAAATTAGAAGGCCGCACGGCTCGCCGCTTGCATCAACAAAACCGCCATTAACTAATAAAAGCGGTTTTTGTGACATCAACTTTTTTCCATCTTCCTGGCTCAATATCTCAAAACTGAATTTTGCAGGATCGATCTCAATATGGGCATAGGTTGTATCTCCTATCCTTCCTTCTTCAAACAATAATAGGGTAGTATCGATTATTTTATTCCAGATCACTGCCGATGTCAGCGGAGAAAAAATTACATGCGTGCAAGAATCTGTTGAGCCGCTCATTTATTCACCTGATAAAACCTCTCATTAATTAATGCATTCGTTTTTCCCAATCATTATCGTGCGATTTGCAGCGAAATTTCACATTATTTAGTGAGATCTTTTAAGAAAGAGGTATTAGGTCTTTTGCTTATCTGCGGACTTTTTTGAGAGGTTTATTCGTCCCTGTTCGTCGATCTCGATGACTTTGACAAGTATCTCGTCGCCCACCTTCACGACATCTTCCACCTTCGCCACGCGCCGGTCCTCAAGCTGTGATATGTGGACAAGCCCTTCCTTACCGGGCATTATCTCCACGAACGCGCCGAAATTCATCAGCCTGGTCACTTTTCCGAGGTAGGTCTTTCCGATCACTGCCTCAGCCGTCATTCCTTCAATGATGCTCTTCGCCTGCTCTGCGCCCTTAACATCGGGTCCTGTTATGAAAACCCTTCCGTCATCTTCAATATCTATCTGGACGCCCGTTTCCTCGACTATCCTCTTTATGTTCTTCCCGCCGGGGCCTATAACAAGCCCTATCTTGTCAATCGGGATCAAAAGCGTTATGACGCGCGGAGCGAACTGGGAAAGCTCCTGGCGCGGCTTTGATATCGACTCGGTCATCTTTGAAAGGATGAAAGCCCTGCCCTTCTTCGCTTCCTCCAGCGCCTTTTTCATTATCTCGATGGAGATGCCTTTTATCTTAATGTCCATCTGAAGCGCAGTTATGCCCTTTGTAGTTCCCGCAACCTTGAAGTCCATGTCCCCGAGGAAATCCTCAAGCCCCTGGATGTCGGAAAGTATCGCGATCTTATCGCCTTCTTTCACAAGCCCCATAGCGATGCCTGAAACCGGAGATGTAATGGGTATGCCGGCATCCATCAATGCCAGAGTGCTCCCGCAGGTGGAAGCCATGGAAGTCGAGCCGTTCGACATGAGCACCTCAGATACAAGCCTTACGGTGTAGGGGAATTTTTCGCTGTCCGGCAGCACGGGGAGAAGCGCCCTCTCTGCCAGAGCTCCGTGCCCGATCTCCCGCCTACCCGGTCCTCGCAGCGGCCTTACCTCCCCCACAGAATACGCGGGGAAGTTGTAATGATGCATGTACCTTTTCTTGCTGTCCTCGGGATCCAATCCTTCGATCCGCTGTTCTTCTCCCATTGCCCCGAGTGTGGCGACCGTCATGACCTGGGTTGAACCCCTCGTAAATATCGCGGAGCCGTGCGCCCTGGGAAGAAGCCCCACCTCGCAGGTGATCGGCCTTATCTCATCCAGCTTCCTGCCGTCAGGCCTTATGCTCTTGTTGATGATCATGTCCCTGACGAATTTCTTTTCCATACTCTTTATGATCGCCTTTACATCGTACGGCCTGTTTTTAACCAGAGCCGCAAGCTTCTCGTCCTTTATGCTTGCAATTGCATCCTGCTCTATCTTTTTCAGCTCGTCGGTCTGTTTGTCCCTATCCGTGATCTCGAGGGCGGCGGATATCTTTTTTGAAGCGAAATCCTTCACGTATTTTTCGATGTCCTTGTCAGGTTCATAAAGCTTCGGCGTCATTTTCGGCTTTCCGACAAGCTTTGCGAGCTCTTCCTGGAGCTTTATGACTTCCTTTATCCTTGAATGCGCAAGCTCAATGGCGGAGAGGACGACTTCTTCCGACACCTCGTCAGCCCCCGCTTCCACCATCATAACGGCGTCTTTTGTGCCGGCGACCACGATATCGAGCTCGCTCTGCTCCATTTGCTCGGATGAGGGATTGATAACGAGCTTATCCCCTATCTTTCCCACCCTTACGGCCCCCGCGGGCCCCATGAAAGGGATCTCCGAGATCGTCAGCGCAGCGGATGCCCCTATCATGCCGAGCACATCCGGAGCATTCTCCTGATCTACCGAAAGAGGAGTGACCACTATCTGGACTTCATTGCGGAAATTATCGGGAAAAAGAGGCCTTGTCGGACGGTCAACCAATCTTGAAGTCAGTATCGCTTTTTCCGTCGGCCGGCCTTCCCTCTTGAAGAATCCGCCCGGGATCTTTCCGGCGGCGTAAAGCTTTTCCTCAAAATCAACCGTCAAGGGGAAGAAATCCACGGTTTCCTTCGGCAGCTCGCTTGCCGTGGCAATGGCGAGGACCATAGTATCCCCAAGCCTGACCACAACAGCGCCTCCCGCTTCCCTGGCAACGCGTCCGGTCTCAAGGGACAGGGTTTTTCCGTCAAAATCCATTTCAACTTTTTTTATCATAAGTTAAGTTACTTTTTCAGTCCTAAGCTGGTTGCAAGCACGGCGTATCGCTTAAGGTCCTTCCTGTGGAGATAATTCATGAGCCTTTTGCGCTGTCCCACCATCATGAGCAGCCCCCGCCTTGAGTGATGGTCCTTCCTGTTGCTCTTCAGGTGACCGAGCAGTTCATTTATTCTCTCGGTCAAAATGGCGATCTGAACTTCCGGCGAGCCCGTGTCAGCTTCCTTCCTCCTGAATTTCGTTATTATTTCCGTCTTTTTCTCTTTTTTTAGCGACATCTTTCCTCCGCAACCTTTTGATATTAACACAACATTTTTGATTTGTAAACAATGAAATGATATACTGTCGGCCGATGAAAAAACCGCTGTTATTCGCGATCATAATCCTCTCGTTCTTATCGGCCTCGCTGGCCGCGGAAATGAAATTCGGCTCCCTGAACGTTTTTTCGAAGCTCCCGAAAACACATATATACGTGGATGGGAAGCTCAGCGGCACGGATTCCGCGCAGATAAAGGAAATACAGGCAGGAACGCACTTTTTGAAGGTCACTTCCGGAGAGGCTACTGCTGAAGCGACGCTTTACGCGGAGATCGTGGAAATAAAAGCCGGTGAAGTGACAACGATTTACGTCACTGAAAAAGGCCTGGAGGGGCAAAGAAAAGGTCCGTCTGCGGAAGAGCCGGTGGACGTATTCAAGACCAAGAGAGTCCTTGACTACAGCAAGGAAATGCACACCGGATGGCACCTTAAATTAGGTTATATCTCAAACCTTTATTACAATCTTGATACCCCTTCACTGGATAATTATGCCTCTACGTTCGGTCTGGGGCTGGGGTTCAAGATCCCTCTTGCGCCGAACATAGATTTCACCCTTGAAATGGACCGCGCTCAAATGACCTCATCAAGGCACATGTGGTATCTTATGCCGATAACCGCGAACATATCCATAAGCTATCTTCCGAGCGCCTATTTCCGGGGCAAACAGTATTACGGGCTCGGCATCGGATATTACATAACGGACCTGGAAACGAACCTTAAAGAAAACCTAACGACGATGGGCTACCATCTCTTTTACGGGCTTGAGATGCCCATGGGCGACAAGAACGCCCTGTTCTTTCAATTCGGCTACCACGCGGCCGACTTAAACCGCTACAGTTATATTATGAACAGCTCCTATGTGTCCGTCGGATACAGGTGGGACGTCAAGGAGTAAATGTCAATTGCGGATTATTTTCGATTGTGCTAAAATATTCCCCTGTTTTCGGAGAAGATTATGAAAAAAGAAATTCATCCTAAATACCACAGAACAAAGGCAACCTGCGCTTGCGGAGCGACATATGACATCGGCTCGACCATGGAAAACATAAGGGTTGACATCTGCTCCAACTGCCATCCCCTCTTTACGGGAAAGCAAAAGCTCATGGACACCGAAGGAAGAGTTGAGCGCTTCAAGAAAAAATATGCTAAAGTAGCCGCGACCGCCGCGAAAAAGCCTAAAAAAAGAAGATAACAGCCCGGCTTTTGAGCTCTCATAAATGCTTTTAAATAAATTGGAATCGATTGAAAAGAGATATAACGAGCTGGAAACCCTTGTTTCTTCCTCCGGGATAATGGAGAACAAAGATAAATACATCGCCCTTTCAAAAGAATTCTCAGACCTGAAGATCATCGTATCCAAATTCAGGGAATATAAAAAGACAAGATCCGAAATAGACAACCTTAAAGCCATGACCAGGGACAAGGAGGTCAGGGAAATGGCGGAGGCGGAATTGAAAGAACTTGAGAAAAAGGAACAGTCCCTCTCCACCGAACTTGAATATCTTCTACTTCCCAAGGACCCGACCGACGAAAGGGACATTTTCATAGAGATAAGGGCCGGCACGGGCGGAGATGAAGCCGCGCTTTTCGCGGGAGAGCTTTTAAGGATGTACCTGAGGTTCGCGGAACGAAAGGGTTTTAAAACGGAGATCATAAACGATAATCCGGCCGGGCTGGGCGGATACAAAGAGGCCGTGATAGCCGTCCATGGAAAAGGAGTTTACAGTAATTTTAAATATGAAAGCGGGGCCCACCGCGTCCAGAGAGTGCCCGCCACCGAAGGGAGCGGAAGGGTGCATACATCCGCGGCGACGGTAGCCGTCATTCCGGAAGCCGAGGAGATAGACCTTAATATCGACGAGAAGGACCTGAGGGTGGACACATTCAGGTCGGGCGGCGCCGGCGGCCAGAACGTCAACAAGGTAAGCTCCGCGATCAGGATCACTCA
>CAYHAH010000045.1:0-4432 GCA_964354575.1 uncultured bacterium | reverse complement strand
ATTTTGCCCTGGTACTGCTTTTCCTGGCGTATTCCGCGCTTGGCTTTGTTGACGACCTGATAAAGATACAAAAAAGGCGCAATGAGGGATTAACAGGCAGGCAGAAGCTGTTCTGGCAGTTCCTTTTCGCGGCGATCTTTGCCTCCATACTTATATGGAGAGGCCATAATAACGGCGTTGGCGGGATATTGCAGATCATTTATTTCAATCTTCCCTGGCTTTACTTTCCGCTTGCATGCCTGACAGTGGTCGGGACGGCAAATGCGGTAAATTTGACCGACGGGCTGGACGGGCTTGCCGCAGGCACTCTCGCCGCGGCATTTTCAGCTTTTGCGGTGATATCTTACAACATTCAAAGCAATGACCCCGGGATCATATGCGCCGCGGCCGCCGGCGCCTGCCTTGCGTTCCTGTGGTTCAACAGGTATCCGGCGGAAGTGTTCATGGGGGATGTCGGCTCTATCGGCCTGGGCGCTTTGCTCGCGGGCACTGCGATAATCCTTCATAAGGAGCTTGCTCTTTTGGTAATAGGGGGAGTATTCCTGATAGAGGCCCTGTCCGTCATGGCCCAGGTCTTTTTCTATAAAACTTTTAAGAGGAGAATATTCAGAATGGCTCCTCTTCACCATCATTTCGAACTTCTCGGGATGTCGGAACCGCTCGTCGTCCTCTTATTCTTGATATCGGGGATGATATTTGCCGTAGCGGGCGTGTGGTGCAGCACTGTCCTATGAGAAAGGTTGCTGTTTTCGGCGCGGGCAAAAGCGGGATCGCTGTCGCAAAAAAACTGGGCAAGGACATCGTCTTCCTGACGGAAGAGAAGGGGCGCATTGACCCGGAAACCCTCAGATCGTTAAAAAAACTGAAAATTGAATTCGAGCTCGGGGGCCACACGGAAAAAGCGCTTGAGGGAACGGACCTGATAGTTGTCAGCCCCGGAGTGCGCCTGGACATACCGATACTTGAGGCCGCAAGAAAAAGAAAGATCCCGATCATAGGCGAAGTCGAACTTGCTTATTCATACCTTACGAAACCCATTATCGCCGTCACGGGGACCAACGGGAAGACAACAACAACTGCATTGATAGGGCGCCTCCTGAGGGATCACGGCTGTAAAGTTGCAGTCGCGGGCAATATCGGCCGCCCCCTGATATCCGTGGATGATTCCAAGCTTGATTATGTCGTTGCGGAGATAAGCAGCTATCAGCTGGAAACTGTCCGGAAATTCAAGCCCTGGATAAGCGTTATCCTGAACATCACGGAAGACCACCTGATGAGGCACGGAACAATTGAAGGATACGCGAAAGCTAAAGCCGTCATATTCAGGAATCAGGACAAGAACGGCTATCTGATATACAATTTTGATGATAAGAGAGCGGCGGGTATCGCCAGAGATGCCCGATGCAAAAAGATCGCTTTCAGCAGGAAAGAACATATGAGCGGCGGCGTCTTCGTTGAGAACGGCTTCATTTTTCACGGATCAAGGAAGATCTGCGGTTTGGATGAGATCAGGATAAAGGGCGGGCACAACGTTGAGAACTGTCTGGCGGCGGTGCCGGCAGCCCTGCTCTGCGGGGTAACCCCCGCATCCATCAGGCGCACGCTGATGAAATTCAAGGGCGTGGAACACCGGATGGAGTTCGTCAAAAAGACCGGCGGCGTTTCATTCTACAATGATTCGAAAGGAACAAATCCCGATTCAACGATAGCGGCGATAAAAGCCCTTTATCCGGAGCACAAAATAGTCCTTATTCTCGGCGGCAGGGACAAGATGACCGACCTGACAAAGATGTGCAGGGAGGTAAAAAGACACGTCAAGGATGTTGTCCTGACCGGAGAGGCAAAAAAGAGATTTAAGCGGTGCCTGGAGGGGACGGGTTATAAAAAAGTGCATGAAGCTGCGGATCTCAAGGAAGCGGTAAAAAGTTCATATCGGCTTGCGGGTCCCGGAGACGCCGTGCTGCTGTCCCCCGCGTGCGCCAGCTTTGACATGTTCTCGAATTTCGAAGAAAGAGGAAAGGTATTTAAGAAGATTGTCGCAAACATATAGATCTCGTCCTGATTATGTGCTCCTGTTCATCGTCGCGGCGCTGCTGTCGATAGGACTCCTTATGGTATTTTCCGCGAGCCCCACAATGGCGATGAGGCTCGGCGACAGTTATTACTACCTGAAGAGGCACCTTGCGGCGCTGCTGGTGGGGTCTCTCGCTTTATACGCCGGATTCAAGATGGATTACAATATTTTGAAGGAATGGTCGTCGTATATTATCGCGATCTCCCTTCTTCTTCTGTTGATAGTGTTAATTCCGGGAGCGGGCGTGGGGATCGGCGGAGCCAGCAGGTGGATATATTTTGGTTTTTTCTCTTTCCAGCCGGCTGAGCTGGCGAAGGTCGCTTTGATAGTTTTCCTCGCGAAAGAGCTTTCCAGCAAGACCCTGTCCCGGCCGGTCTGGCCTTCCCTTGCGGCGACGCTCGCTTCTCTTCTGCTGATAATAAAAGAGCCTGATGTGGGAACATCCGTGATAATAGCGATGACGGCTTTCGCAATATTCTTTCTCGCCGGAACGCCGATAAAACATTTCATTTCGGTCGTCATCGCCTTTTTGTTCGGCTTGCTAGCAATAAGCTTGACGAGCCCCTACAGGTTAAGAAGACTTATGGCTTACATAAATCCCTGGGAAGACCCCAAGGGAATAGGTTTTCACATAATCCAGTCGCTGATCGCCGTGGGGAGCGGCGGCATCCTCGGGGCCGGGCTCGGCGCCAGCAAGCAGAAGTTCTTTTATCTCCCGCAGAATTACACCGATTTTATTTTTGCGATATTTTGCGAGGAAATGGGGCTTCTGGGGGCGCTGGGAATAATACTTCTGTTCCTGTTATTCATCGGGAGAGGGATAAGGATCATAAGGAGCGCTCCCGACGCTTTTTCCATGCTTCTGAGCGGAGGAATAGTTTCATGGATAGGGCTGCAGGCGATACTTAACATGAGCGTGGTGCTCGGCGTCCTTCCGACGACGGGGATCCCGCTTCCTTTCATAAGCTACGGCGGCACATCCATAGCGGCGACTCTTTTCAGCGTGGGAATACTGCTTAATATCTCGCAGTTCAGGAAGGCTTAAAATGAAAGTAATAATGGTCGGAGGCGGAAGCGGAGGCCACGTTTATCCCGCGATAGCCGTTGCGCAGGCCCTTCAGGACAGGATCCTGGACAGCCAGGTGCTTTTCATCGGGTCTGAGGGCGGGATCGAGGAAAAGATCGTTCCGGAAGCAAGGTTCTCCTTGTCCACGATCAAGGCAAGAGGGATGCTGAGAAAAATATCGTTCAAGGCGATAACATCTCCCTTTTATGCCGTCGCGGGTTTCTTCGATTCGCTAAAGATCCTTAAAACTTTCAGGCCCGACGTCATGGTCGCCACGGGCGGATTCGTGAGCCTGCCTGTCGTCCTGGCCGGATTTTTCCTGAGGATCCCCGTGATCCTCCATGAAGGGAACCTGATCCCGGGGCTTTCCGCAAGGATATGCAAGTGGTTCGCTTCGCGAGTCAATGTGTCTTTCGAATCGCAGAGAAAATATTTCAAATGGAAAAAAACATACTGCGTCGGCGGGCCGGTAAGAAAAGAAATAATCAAGACCATTAAGGGGATAGCCATCCAGAACATGGGGCTCCGCCAGGACCAGAAAATAATCCTTGTGCTTGGAGGAAGCCAGGGAGCCAGATCGCTCAACAAGGTCACAGTTGACGCTCTTCCCGATCTGGAGAACTTGAACGTCCAGATCATTCACGTCTGCGGGGAAAGGGACTACGGCTGGATAAAGGACTCTGTCAGGGAAGGATACCCGTTCTATCATCTGATCTCTTATATGTATAACATATGGGACGGCCTCGCGGCCTGCGACCTCGTCGTGTCCAGGGCCGGCGCCACCGCGATATCGGAGATCGTCGCGAGGCGGCTTCCGTCCATTTTGGTGCCGTTCCCGTATTCCGCCGAAGGGCACCAGGACCGCAACGCCAGCGTGCTGGAAAAAGCCGGGGCGTCCGTCGTGATAAAGGACAACGACCTTAACAAGGAAGTATTTCTGCGGGAGATCGACAGGATATTGAAGGACAGGGAGCTCTGCGCAAGAATGTCCGACGCAAGCGCAACGCTCGGAAAACCGGATGCGGCGCACGAATTCGTTAACATCATCACCGATCTGCTGGGGATCGATCTATATGCCAAAAAAAGAAAAAAGCGCGCTCGTCAGCAAGCCTGACATGAACAAGATAAAAACGGTGCATTTCGTCGGCATCGGCGGATGCGGCATGAGCGCTATAGCCAAAATATTGATTAAAAAAGGCTACAAAGTGACCGGCTCGGACATAAGAGAATCCGCGAACACCATGAGGATGAAGGAGCTGGGGGCGCGCATCTTTATAGGCCACAACAAGACA
>CAYHAH010000044.1:0-2511 GCA_964354575.1 uncultured bacterium | reverse complement strand
TTCATGTATTCTATGGGCTCAACGTCCTCCCCGTATATCAGGTTCACGAATTCCTGGTTCGGCAGGTTAAATATGAGCCTCTGTTTGGTCAGGCTTTCCAGGACATCGCTTGCCCGGTTGATCCTCTGAAGGGGGTCCTTTTCGAGCATTTTCATGATAATGTTGTCCACGTAATCCGGAACATTGCTGTTCAAGTGAGAAGGCGGCACCGTTTCTTCGGACAGGTGCTTCAGAGCGGTATCAAGCCCGCTCTTGCCGTCGAACGGCAGCCTCCCCGTAACGAGCTGGTAAAAGATCACGCCGGTTGAGTATATGTCCGAGGCGGGCGTAATCTGCTCTCCCTTTATCTGTTCGGGCGACATGTAGCTGGAATTGATCGTGGCCGCCGCGGCAAGGAGGATCGGGCTAATTCTCACCGCCGGCTCAAGTATGAAATCCGTCACTTTTACTTCTTTTCCCGCGAGAAAAATGTTGCGCCCGCTTATCGCGCCGTGGATAAGGTTCTCCGCGTGAGCAACTGATAGCGAAGAAAGGACTTGCTTGATTATCTCAACAGCGAAGGTCAGGTCCGGCGTTCCTTTTGCCAGCAGTGCCTCCAGGTCCTCCCCCTCAATATATTCCCTGACAAAATAAAATCCCTGCCATCCGTAATCGCCGTCTATCACACGGGCAATGTTGGGGTGGTCAAGGCTTATGATCTTTGTGACCTTTGGACGGAGCTTATTTATCAGAGGGCTGTTAAGCGCGGACCGCTTGTATATCTTTATGACGACGGGCACCTCCGTGCCCATAAGATAGCCTTTGTAGGTGAAAGAGAAGGGATTCTCCCCTATCCTTTCTCCGATCCTGTACCTGCTTTTTAGGAATCTTTCCATTTTTCCTGTTCAAAAACCTCTTCGATCCACTTAAGGGCGCCTTCGGCCCTCACAATGCCGGGAGACACCTTGGAAACGCGTGCATCCCTGCCAAGGGCCGTGAGGAAAGCCACCTTCCCAAGCCTTGTCTTTATCTCTTTCAGGCGCTCTCGCTCCACCTCTTCGGGAAATATTGGCCCTCCCGGTCCGACCCCTTTTACTTCTATCAAGACTGTATCCCTCCGGCTTCAATCGTCACCAGATCATCGATCTCCGCTTGCTCAAAGAAATAGCTCACTATCTTATTGATCTTATCCATGTCCCCGCCCCCGCCGATCTTCTTGTCAATGATCACGGTATTTTTTTCCGCGTTGTATTCGCACACAACGAAAGGCATGTGCGGCGCTTCCTGGTAGACAATGACCCAGAGGGAACCGTCCATTCCGATCGCGACCTTTGAGCCGTCGGGGAGGCTCAGTTTTTCGTTCTTAAAAGCGACCGTTCCGACGAATTCTTTATCTATGCTGGTCACATGGGATATATCCTGCTTGATTGTAGGCACTCGCACCACCTGTTATGAACAAAATAATAACTGAAATTTCCTTAAAAATCCATCGATATATATATAGAAGGGAATACCCGCCTTGCCGAGCAAGGCGAGGCAGGTCAGGAAATCAGGACATCAGGGGGATTGATCAAGATGATGAACATGGACCAGAACAAGATCGCGGAAGTAATAAGCCAGTGTATAATCAACAAATACATGGAGAATGTCACGCTGGTCAAACACCGCATTATCAAGCTTTTCACGGCTATGCCCTATACCGGAGCCCCGAACATAAGCGACGCCCACACCATAGCGATCATCGAGGATCTTGGGAAATTCGTGTCAAGAAATCATAAATCGTCCAACAACTAGGCCCAGTTCAGTTTTTTCCTCAACACCTTAAAGAAGTTATACCTTTTCAGCCTTATGAATTTTGTCTTGAAAGGAGCCTCCTTTAACACGATCTCGTCGTCCGCCTTCAGGGGTATCACATCCTGGCCGTCCGCCGTTAAAAGGACCTTTCCGCCTTCGCCCGGCGTCTTCAGTATCTTTACTTTGACCTCCACAAGTTCAAGGTCCCGCCTGGCGGGTATGACAAGCGGCCTGTCAGACATAGAATGAGGGCATATCGCGGAAATTATGAACATGGGATATATGGGATAAACAATTGGGCCGCCGACGGAAACGTTGTAGGCGGTGGACCCGGTCGGGGTTGAAATTATGATGCCGTCGGCATTGTGCTGCCTCATTAGCTCCCCGTCAATGAATACCGAGAACTCTATCAGTCTGGCTATGCCGCTCTTGCTTATTACGACATCGTTCAGCGCAACGGCACTGCCGATCTTCCTTCCGCCCCTGAATATCTCCGCCCTGATCATCATCCTTTCGTCCATCTTGTAATTTCCGGAAAGTATTTTTGATATGGCAGAGGCGGTCTCCTTCAGCCTTACCTCGCTAAGGAAACCGATCTTCCCGAGGGTAACTCGCAGAATAGGAATACCGGAAGGCGAAGCTGACCTAGCTAACCTTAATATGGGTCCATCGCCTCCCACGGCGATAATCAAGTGATATATTACCTGCCTGACGGCAGGCACGGCCTAAAGCTTAGAA
>CAYHAH010000043.1:0-2636 GCA_964354575.1 uncultured bacterium | reverse complement strand
GGGCTTAAAACCTGACAGCGGCTTGGGACTGAAAAAAACAAGCATCAGGGTATCATTCGATTCTTCGCAGAGCCCCTTGAACAGAGTGAGGATAGCGGCGGATCCCAGGAAGCCGTGGCAGGTCAAATTATCTTATCCTTCCGTTCCATCCAGAGTGTACGGAAGCCGGAAGAACAAGTACTGGTCCTTTGTAAGGGAGGGGAGCATAGCGGGATTTGAGGTCAAGATACCGGTTTTCCAGAGCCAGAAGGGAGTGCATGTCGGTCTTGCGGCCGGACCGATAATAAAGCAGTCAAAAAGCTCAAAAGTTCAAAGGAGCCGCCTGTCCGAAGTGCTCATCAATACGGTCGATATCAAGACTCACCGGCTGGTGGACACAGCGTCCTTTTCAATTCATAACGCCGACTTTTAAAATAATCTGAAATTCCCCTTGACAAGTGTCGATATAAAGCATATAATCCCTATCATAATACTAGGGATTAGCAGTTAAGTCATAAAGGAGCTTACATATATATATGAAGATAACGTTCAAAGGAGATTACGCATTGAAGGCGCTGCTTGACCTGAGCATCCATTACGGCAAGCCGCAGTCCATTGATGACATCTCGAAGAGACAGGATATTCCGGCAAAGTTCCTTGAGCAGATCATGCTGACGCTCAAGAAAGGCGGATTCGTCAAAAGCGTGAGAGGAAAGAAGGGCGGCTACCTTTTGTCAAAGGACCCCAAAAACATCACAATGGGTGAGGCCATCCGGTATGTCGAAGGACCGGTTGAACCCATAGCCTGCGTCAAGCATAATGAGACATGCAGTTATTCCGCAAGGTGCGCATTAAGGGACGTGTTCATCGATATCGGCAGATCGATATCGGAAAAAGTCGATTCGATAACTTTTGCGGACCTTCGGGACAGGCAGAAAAAGAAGGAAGGCAAGTATGCTGAGTATTACATATAAATGTAGGGACAGGGCTTGTCCCTGTCCGGTAATACTCAAAGGCACGGACAACCATAAAGGTTGTCCCTACCGAAGGGCAGAAGAAGGTGAGCACAAATGAAAAAGATCGCAAAAGATATTACGGCATTGATAGGCAATACCCCCCTGGTCAAATTGAACAAGATAGGGAAAGGATCAGGCGCGACCATAATAGTAAAAGTTGAGTCGTTCAATCCTTTATCATCGATCAAGGACAGGATAGCTCTTTCCATGATAGAGGCTGCCGAGAGATCCGGCAGGATAAAGAAAGATACTATTTTCATTGAACCAACTTCAGGAAATACAGGGATCGGCCTTGCATTTGTTTGCGCGGCAAAAAGCTACCGGCTGGCGCTTACCATGCCGGAGACAATGAGCATTGAAAGAAGGCAGCTCTTTAAAGCTCTCGGAGCGGAGCTGATATTGACGGAAGGTTCAAAAGGCATGAGTGGCGCGATCGAAAAGGCGGAAGAGCTTGCCGGAAAAGACAGGAGATATTTATTGCTGCAGCAATTCGAGAACCCGGCAAATCCGGAGATACACAGGAAAACAACGGCGGCGGAGATCTGGAATGACACCGACGGCAAAGTGGACATATTTGTCGCGGGGGTGGGGACCGGCGGAACGATAACCGGGGTGGGCGAGGTGCTTAAAAAGAAAAAGAAGTCAGTGAAGATCGTGGCTGTTGAGCCCAAGGATTCGCCCGTGTTATCGGGCGGCAAGCCGGGCCCTCATAAGATACAGGGAATAGGAGCGGGATTCATTCCGGAGGTGCTTAACCGGCGCATCATCGATGAGATCATAACCGTAAGCAATGATGATGCTTTCGAAACCGCAAGGGACCTGGCGAAAAAAGAAGGCATATTAGCCGGCATGTCTTCGGGAGCGGCGCTGTGGGCCGCGCTCGAGATCGCAAAGAGGCCCGAGAACAAAGGCAAAATGATCGTTGTCATGTGCCCCGACACGGGCGAGAGATATTTGAGCACGGGTTTGTTCGACAAGTAGAGGAGCTAGAAGAGCTAGAAGGTTAAGAGGAGGGAAAAAATATGAAAACTTTGAAGGAGATCAATGAAAAGATAAAGAAGGGACAGGCAGTGGTGGTTACAAAAGAGGAGTTACTGGATCTTATCGAAAAGCAGGGCATTGAGAAGACCGCAAAGGAAGTGGATGTCGTGACCACGGCGACGTTCGGTCCGATGTGCTCGTCCGGGGTTTATCTTAACGTTGGACATACGCGCCCGAAGATAAAGCTTGGCGGAGGAAAGGCGACGCTCAACGATGTGCCGGTCTATACGGGTTTTGCGGCGGTTGATATCTACTTGGGTGCTACCGCCATGCCGGATGATGATCCCCGTAATTCTGTCCATCCTGGTGAGTTCAAGTACGGCGGCGGGCATGTCATCGAGGAGCTGGTCGGCGGCAAGGACGTAAAGCTTGAGGCGACCGCTTACGGAACGGATTGTTATCCGAGGAAAGAGCTCAAAACGCTGCTGAACCTGAAGGATGTTAATGAAGCGGTTCTGTTCAACTTCCGGAATGCTTACCAGAACTATAATGTCGCTGTCAATCTTTCGGACAAGACGATCTACACTTATCTCGGGGTGCTTAAACCGAACATCGGCAATGCGAACTATTGCAGCGCCGGGCAGCTTTCGCCCCTGCTTA
>CAYHAH010000042.1:0-3971 GCA_964354575.1 uncultured bacterium | reverse complement strand
AAAAATAAAATACAATACTGTCAAAAAAGAAACTGAGATCACGGCAATGCTGTATTTTAAAATAAATCGCCTGATAACGTCGAATTGTGATATTAAAAACGCAAGCATCAAAAGGAGCTCGATGGACACCGCTTTTTGGCTTATGTGGAGCGAAAGAACGCCCAGGAGCATTATCAGGAAAACATTAAGATCTGAACGCTTTTTTTGCATGGACAGAAGGAAAAGAAGATATGCCTGCAGAATGAGAACAAAAGTCAAGGCGTTGTCCGGCCGGTATTTTATCACTAAAAGATCGAGCTGCATTGAATAAAGGATGAAAAAAGCGGCCGGAATTATGAACCAGGACAACTTCAGTTTCTTGAACATGTCGAATATAAGATAAAAACCGATCAAAGAAAGGGTCGTAATGAATATTCTGGTCGCCAGCATGGCAAGGTACAGATCCGAGAAGATCCTAAAGAATACGGCGCCAAGATACAGCAAAACAGGCGGGTAATAGATATGCAGGTCGGTATATATTCCCGCTCCCCGGCTTATTGCCGAACTTACATAAAAATAATACTCCTCATCCACGTCCGAAGCGCCGCCGACCATAAAATAATAGTGTACGGCCAGGATCAGAAGGCAAATGAAAAGAATTGCGTTGTCCAGCCCGATCCGAGCCTTGATAAAACCGGTGATTTTCCGAATTAGATCATTCATCGCGTAAATTCAGCTCTTACTTCTTTATCTCGTCCAGGACTTCTTTTTTGCCCGCTTCCAGCTCTCTTTCCTGCTGTTTGTCTTCCATCAGAAGCAGTGCCTGGAATTCTCCCATGTGGGTTTTTTCCTCTTTCGCTATATCAAGCAGCATCTTCTTGATGTTGCCGTTCTCAGTCATCGCAGCCATTTGCTCGTAAAGGCTCACGGCATCGAGTTCGGCGATCATCCCCACTCTCAATATCTCCTTGTCCAGGTCTTCTTTCCTCACTTTAGCGAGGTCCATCGGTATTGCTGACATCATATTTACCACCTCCGTGTTTTATAATATAACGAAGAGGGTAAATCGGCAAGTTGTCTTTTTATGACACTAGATTTTTTGAGGCTGGGAATTAGGTATGGGTATGGAAACGGGCTTGGTTTGGAAGTTGGGATTGGGCGTTGGTCTAACTTCCAAACCCAAAATCCAACACCAAACTCGCTTCCTAACCCAAACCTTAACCCAACCTCCAAAGAAAAAGTAAATATAAAGAAATTAGGATATTGAAATTAAATTTGGTATAATAACTTCACTATGATTAAAGTATTGGTATCAGGCGCGGCCGGGAAGATGGGAAGAGAGGTCGTAAAAGCCGTAAAAAAAGAAGCTGACATGAAGCTTGTCGGAGCGGTAGATATCGCCCAGGTAGGGATCGACGCCGGCGAAGACGCGGGGATAGGACCTCTGGGCATCGAGATATCGAAGGACCTGAAAGCGGCGATAAACGATTCAAAGCCCGATGTCGTGATCGACTTCACCCATCCGAACGTGGCGATGATAAATGCCAGGACAATTCTTGAATCCAGGGTCCACGCGGTGATCGGCACGACCGGTTTGACGGAAGACAACCTCAATGAGCTCAGGAAGCTCTGCTCAAAGAACAAGGTCAACTGCATTGCCGCCCCGAATTTCGCGATAGGCGCGGTGTTGATGATGATGTTCTCAAAGACGGCGGCAAAACACATGCCGAACGTCGAGATAATCGAGCTGCACCACGACAAAAAAGCGGACGCTCCTTCGGGGACCGCGATGAAGACCGCGGAGCTGATACTTCAATCCGAAGCCGCTAAAGGCATAGAAAAAGGCAAGGTCGCGGAGATCGAAAAGCTTGACGGAGCGCGCGGCGGCAACTTTGACGGCATACGCATCCACAGCGTCCGCCTTCCGGGACTTGTGGCGCACCAGGAAGTGATATTCGGCGGCCTCGGACAGACGCTCACCATAAGGCACGACTCGTTATCAAGGGAATCGTTCATGCCGGGAGTCATCATGGCCGTGCGAAAAGTAAGGTCCGTTGAAGGTCTTGTCTACGGATTAGAGAATCTGCTTGCTTAAATGCCTCGCTATAAAAAAGTCCTAGCCGAAAACCGCAAAGCGTTCTTCGATTATTCTATACTTGAAACTTTTCAGGCCGGGATATCGCTGAAAGGCACCGAGGTGAAATCGATCCGGCTGGGAAGGGCGAACCTGAAGGACAGCTTTGCCCGGGTGGATAAAGGCGAGATATGGCTTTACAACATGCATGTAAGCCCCTATGAACAGGGCGGCAGGTACAATTTGAACCCGATAAGGGAGAGAAAGTTGCTCCTGAACAAGGGCGAGATGAAGAAATTGATCGGGCGCGTCCAAGAAAAAGGTTTAACTTTGATACCCCTTAAGTTATACTTGATGGACAACTGGGTGAAAGTCGACCTTGCGCTCGCCAAGTCGAAGAAAGAATACGAAAAAAGGGAAAAGATCAGGAAAAAGGAAGCGGCAAGAGAGGTTGAGAGAGCGTTCTCGGACAGGTTGAAGAAAAAATGATCGAGCAAAACAATTCTCACGGCGAAGAAGGAAAACCGCCAAAAAAAACTTACACGATGGAGGATCTTCTGGAGGCTACAAAAGAGATCCTGAAGTCCGATGTCATCGGGAAAAAACTTCCGGATTCGGCTATCGCAAGTCTCTCTAAGCTGCTCGCAAAAACCGCCATAAAAGGTGACTTGTAAACCGGATTTTGATATAATCCCCTCGAGGTAAGATAATGGTTAAAATTCCGCCTTCGGGTTATGTTCCGCCAGTAGTACCGCCTCTCCCTCCTAAAAAAGAGGGGAAGACCGAAGCCGCGCGCCCTGCCCCGCCTGCAACCAAAGGCGGCGAAAAGGGACTGCAAGCCCTTGACTCTCACGCAATGGCCGTCCGACTTGCGGCTCTAGCCATAGAAGCAAAAGAAAAAGAGCTTTCCATGGCGAAGATAATCGAGCAGGCAATTGAAGAAACGGGTATGACGAACCCCGAGGCCGCGATGACAGAAGTGAACAAAAGGATGCAGAAAGAGATCGAAGAAGTGCTTAATGATATAAAGAGCAACAAGGAGCTGATGGAGGAGGCGGAAGCCTGGGAAGCGCTGGGCGATCTGCTTGAATCCAATCTGACCAAGGAACAAGCGGAGGCCTTTATCGATCTTGTTGAAAGTCACATCAAGGAAATGAAGTAGCTCCCTGCCCGCCGGTCACTTCTTCAGCGGTTTATTCCCGGTCTCATAAAACATTCTGTTTATGTCTGTCCTGCTCATCCTGGCCATGGTCATCCTTGAATCCGCATAACGCAGCACGGTCTCTTTGTCAAATGAGTCATCAATCTCGATTACAAGCTCCAGCATTTTTCTGAACATGCCGGCATTGGCCATCATTTTCAACAGTTCACGGAATCCGGACGATTTAACGGCCGAATCCTTGATCGGGCGTAAAACGTCCGCCGATTCATCAAACAAGCCGGCTTCGGCCATCTTCAAGGCTATATAACGCTGCGTGCCCCATTTTGTAGGCAGATCATCTATTAAGGCCGTGGCTTCAAGCGCTTCCTTGAACAACCCAACATCAGCCATCTCCCGGGCTATATTGCTGATCTTATAAGATCTGTCCCAGGAATCTTTAAGTGCGCGTGCCGTTTTCAGCGCCTGATCGAACAAGCCAAGAAGAGCGGCCTGGTCGGATTTCGTGATAGGGTATTTTTCTTTTATTTCCTGCGCAGTTTTTAAAACGAACCACAAATAGAACTTGGCTTCCGCCACCACCGACTTCCCGTCCCCGTTGATATCTGCGTCCTCCGTGTATCCCTCACCCGCCGGTCGGCCATATTTATCAAGCTTATCAATGACGCCGTTGAGATTTATATCGTTCATTTTGGCCACCTGAAAAGCGGTCGGTTTCTATGCTCCTGAAACTCCTGGCACAGCCACAGTAATTCCTCC
>CAYHAH010000041.1:0-4147 GCA_964354575.1 uncultured bacterium | reverse complement strand
TGAGAGCGACAACATCGCAAAGATGGTCTTCTACGGGCTCTACGCCCTTCAGCACAGGGGGCAGGAAAGCGCGGGAATAGCAACATCGGATGGAACGGACATAAAGGCTCACAAGGGAATGGGTCTTTGCGCCGTGGTCTTCAACGAAAAAATATTGAACAGCCTGACCGGCCACATTGCCTGCGGTCATGTGAGGTATTCAACAACAGGCGGAAGCACCCTTGAGAACGCCCAACCGGTGGTGGTCGATTCCAAGTTCGGTCCCCTGGCTCTCTGCCATAACGGCAACCTCATCAATTCGTGGGATCTGAAGATGGAGCTCGAGGAAGAGGGGCATATCTTCCAGAGCACTTCTGACAGCGAGATCATCGCGGTGCTCATATCCAAGTCGAAAGAGGAAACGCTTGAAAAAGCGATCGCGGACGCCTGCAAAAAGATCCTGGGCGGGTTTTCGCTGGTAATAATGACGAACGATAAGCTGGTCGGCGTGAGGGACCCGAACGGCATAAGGCCCTTGTGCATAGGCAGGCAGGGAAGCTCTTATGTAATATCATCGGAATCGGCGGGGCTCGACGTAATAGGCGCTGATTTTACCAGGGACGTTTCTAACGGGGAAATAGTGACGATCGATCAGGAAGGCCTGAGATCGATCACTTATGCCCCGAGAGCGAAGAAGGCGCTCTGCGTTTTCGAATTCATTTATCTGGCAAGGCCTGACAGCAAGCTTGACGGCAGAACGGTTTATGAAGCGCGCACGATAATGGGAAAATATCTTGCGAAGGACAACAAGATCGACGCCGACATCGTCATTGGAGTTCCGGATTCAGGAGTAACCGCGGCGATCGGATATGCGCAGGAATCAAAGATACCTTTTGCCGAAGGGCTTATAAAGAACAGGTACATCGGCAGGACATTCATCCAGCCGAGCCAGGCGATAAGGGACCTGGGCGTGAAATTAAAGCTCAATCCCATCAGGGATGTGGTCAGGGGCAAAAAGGTCGTGATAATCGATGATTCCATCGTGCGCGGCACAACAAGCAGGCAGATAGTCAAGATACTTCGCGATGCGGGAGCCAGGGAGATCCACATGAGAGTGAGCTCTCCCCCGATACTTTTCCCTTGTTTCTACGGCATCGATACGCCTTCAAAGGCGGAACTGATAGCATCCACCATGAGCGTTGACGGCGTCCGCCAGTTCCTGGAAGCAGATTCCCTGAGCTATTTGTCGATAAAGAACCTTATAAATTCGATCAATCTTCCAAGGAACAGTCTGTGCCTGGCCTGCCTGAACGGCAATTATTGCGTGAAGATACCTGAGCAGGTGCGGAATCTGAGCCTGCTCTTCAGATAGACGGGAGGAAAAATGTTCAAGGAATCCTGCGGGGTTTTCGCTGTTTCGTCCAACGGGACGGACATACTTGATGATCTGTACCTCGGCACCTTCTACCTCCAGCACCGAGGGCAGGAATACTGCGGCCTTTCCACCTTTGACGGCAAGGACATAAAGATCAGGACGCACAAGGGCCTTGTGAGGGAGACTTTTGAGAACGACCTCCCGGGGCTTGAAGGCACATCGGGCATCGGGCACACTTCTCTCACGAACCGCCAGCCCATCAAGTTCTACTCAAAAATGGGGGAATTCACGATCTGTTTCTCCGGCAACATCATCAATGCCAGGGAGATCATCGATCATTTCAAGGCGCAGGGCCACAGTTTTTACACGAACGACGACATAGAGGTCATAGCTAAACTCATAGCGCAGGGCTCGAACTTTGTCGAAGGCATAGAAAAAATGGCAGATCAAATAAAAGGATCATATTCTATCGTGCTGCTGTCAAAGGACGGGATCTTTGCGGCCCGCGACAAGTTCGGATACAAGCCGCTGATATTAGGGCAGCGCGACGGCGTGATAGCGGTCTCATCGGAGTCGTGTTCTTTCAATAACCTGGGGATCTCCATAGTAAGGGACGTGACGCCGGGAGAGATAATCCACCTAAAGGACGGAAAAATGAAGGTCGAGAAATTGATCAAGAACGATGCGACCCAGTTCTGCACCTTTGAGTGGGTCTACTTCGCCGAAATGGCATCAATAATCGACGGCGTGTCGGTCGCCGTGGCGAGAAAGAACATGGGAGCGTCCCTCGCAAGAAGATATCCTGTTGCCGCCGATGTGGTCTCGCCGGTGCCGAATTCCGGGATAGGCCACGCCCTGGGCTATTCTCTCGAGTCGAAGATACCCTATGATTATGTTTTCGTGAAATACGGCTACGCCAGCAGAAGCTATACAAAGCCGACGCAGGAAGAGCGCGACAGGGAGGCGAAAGTAAAGCTGATCACCATCGCCCCGAACGTGAAGGACAAGAGGATAATTCTCTGCGACGATTCGATAGTAAGAGGGACGCAGATGAAGAACGACCTTGTCGTAAAGCTGAAAAATGCGGGGGCAAAGGAGATCCACGTAAGGATAGCCTGCCCGCCGCTCAAGTCGCCGTGCAAATACGGAAAATCAACCAGGAGCAAAAAAGAACTGGCGGCAACATCAAGGAGCATCGAAGATATCCGTAAATATATCGGCGTCGACAGCCTGGGATACAATACGCTGGAAGATCTTGAGAGTTCGCTCGGTATGTCAAGAAAGAAGATCTGCACGTCATGCTGGATGGAAGGAGAAAGCTGTTGAAACCCCTTACATACGGGCAGTCCGGCGTTGACATTGAAGCCGGATATGAAGTCGTCAGAAGAGTAAAGAAGCTCGCGAAGTCCACCAATATCAAGGGAGTGCTGGGGGAGATAGGGCTTTTCGGCGGCTGTTTTGAAATTGACAGGAAAAAATATAAGCAGCCGGTCCTTGTTTCCGGCACCGACGGTGTAGGCACAAAGGTCAAGATAGCTTTTGAGATGAACAGGCATGACACGATCGGCATCGATCTTGTCGCCATGAACGCGGATGACGTCGCGTGCCTTGGCGCCAGGCCGCTTTTCTTCCTTGATTACATAGCGTGCAGCAAGATCGATCCTGATATCATCGAACAGATATTGAAAGGCATTGCGGAGGGTTGCCGGTCTGCCGGCTGCGCGCTCATAGGCGGGGAGACAGCGGAGATGTCCGATCTCTACGGCGCGGGCGAGTATGACCTTGCCGGTTTCGCGGTGGGTGTCGTCGAGAAGAAAAAGATCATCAACGGAAGCGGGATAAAAGCGGGCGATGCGGTTATCGGGCTTCCGTCCTCGGGGCTTCACAGCAACGGCTACACTCTGGCGAGAAAAGTGCTTTTTGATGTTGCCGGCCTGAAAGTAGGAAGCCATGTTGACGGACTTGACGGAACAATAGGAGATGCGCTGCTTACGCCGACAAAAATATATTCGAAGACCGTCTTAAAGGTCATCGACAGGATAAAGATCAAGGCGATCGCTCACATAACGGGAGGGGGACTGCCGGAAAACCTGGGAAGGGTCCTGCCGAAGGGGACAAAAGCCACGCTAAAAAGTTCTTCATGGAGCGTCCCGAAGATATTCGGGATCATAAAAAAACACGGTAGCATCGCTGACTCCGAGATGTTCAAGGCGTTCAACATGGGGATCGGCATGGTCCTTGTCGCTGATAAAAAAGACGCAGGGGCTGCCGCAAAACTGTCCGGCGGCCTTGTCATAGGAGAGATCAAAAAGGGATCCGGCGAAGTGGAGATAAAATAATGCTTAAGATCGGCGTTCTTGTTTCAGGAAGAGGGTCGAACCTTCAGGCGATGATCGATGCCGTCTCTTCCAAAAAGATCAAGGCTGAAATAGCCGTAGTCATAAGCAATGTTCCGGGCGCGGCGGCGCTTGAGAGGGCAAAAAAGCACGGTATCAAATCCGTCGTCATAGACAACAAGGAACACGGCGACAAATCATCATACGAAAAGCAGGTTATCAAGGCGCTTGAAGAAAATAATGTCGGGCTTGTATGCCTCGCCGGCTACATGAAGCTCCTGTCGCCGGAATTCGTCAAACATTTCAGCGGGCGCATAATGAACATACATCCCGCGCTTCTTCCCGCTTTTCCCGGGCTTCATGTCCAGAGAAAGGCGCTCGAGTACGGCGTCAAGGTCTCCGGCTGCACGGTGCATTTCGTTGACGAGAGCCTCGATGGTGGTCCCATCATTCTTCA
>CAYHAH010000040.1:0-1517 GCA_964354575.1 uncultured bacterium | reverse complement strand
TCCACATATTTTTGACCGATCAATCCGTCAAAAGCGACCCGCAGCGAAGATCCCTCGGGAACTTTTATGTTTTGCTGGATAATCAAAAATACCTTAACGTCCTCGGGATTCGGCTCGATCTTTATGACCTTGCCGACCTTGTATCCGCGGTATCTGACTTCCGCCCCCGCCATTACACCTCCGGCGTTGCTGAACGATCCTATGAGCTCGTATCCCTGCGCTTTCAGGAAAATATCGCCTTTCCATACGATCATTGTCGCGAGTATTATCAATGCCGCAAGAGCGACGACCCCAACCTTGGCCTGCATGGATAACTTCATCTTAATTGCCTCCTGTTCTAGGAAACCTTCCCTGTTATGAACTGCTTTATTGTCGGATTATTCGATCTCTTCGTTTCATCGGGAGTTCCCGCTTCTATTGTCTTGCCATTATGAAGCATTACTATCCTGTCTGCAATCTTATAAACCGTGAGAAGCTGGTGCGTAACGATAACTGCGGAAGTCCCCAGTTTGTGGTGAAGGTCAAGTATAAGGTCCTCTATCGATGTGGTGGTTATCGGATCAAGACCGGTCGTGGGCTCGTCGTAAAGGATTATCTCGGGGTCCGTTGCCAGCGCCCTGGCAAGGCTCACCCTTTTCTGCATTCCGCCGGACAGTTCAGAGGGCATGAGCCCTTCAGAGCCCTTCAATCCCACCATGTCCAGCTTTTCCGAAACGATCTTCATTATTTTTGCTTCGGAATAATCCGTATGCTCTCTCAGCCCGAACGCCACATTTTCACCCACCGTGAGAGAATCAAAAAGCGCGGAGGACTGGAATACCATTCCGATGCTTTTTCTGATATTGACCATTTGTTCCTTGTCCAGCTCGGCTATGTTCACTCCCTTAACTATTATCTCTCCCGAGGTCGGAGGGAAAAGCCCTATGATAAGTCTTAACAGCGTGCTTTTGCCGCATCCCGAAGGTCCGATTATGGCCAGGGCCTCCCCCTTTTTAACGTTAATGTTCACCCCGTCAATTACTTTTTTCCCGTTAAAGCTTTTAAATAAGTTCTTTAATTCAATTACGTTTTCAGGCTGTTTTTCCCTTGAAACAGCCTTTACTATCTTTTTTACGCCTCGCCCGAATATTTTTAAAAAATCAAACAAAGATCACCTCTTGAACAGCACTAATGACAGGAAATA
The DNA here is from genome assembly GCA_964354575.1 of uncultured bacterium. GTDB lineage: Bacteria > Margulisbacteria > WOR-1 > CAVSGV01 > CAVSGV01 > CAYHAH01. The sequence goes on along the minus strand of CAYHAH010000040.1, from coordinate 334 downwards.
GTTCGCGACAAATATCGCCATGAGAGAGTAAACCACGGAATCTGTAGTGGCTTCCCCTACTCCTTTTGCGCCGCCCTTTGTATTGATGCCCTTAAAACAGCCGATGATCGATATTATCATGCCGAAGAAGACCGCCTTTATGATCCCTCCCGATATGTCGTTCATTTTAAGAAAAGACGACGCCGAATCCATGTAGCCGGCAGAGTTGATCCCCACAACATATACCGCAACGAGATATCCGCCGAAGAATCCTATCAGGTCTGCAAATATGGTGAGTATCGGAAGCATGAAAGTGCTGGCAATGACCCTTGGCACGACAAGATGTTTTATGGGG
>CAYHAH010000039.1:0-5077 GCA_964354575.1 uncultured bacterium | reverse complement strand
CGGCGTTGCACAGGACCCAGGCGAACATCAGTTCATCCCAGGCCGTCAGGAATATGTAAACGCCGGTGGCAATGATCCCGGGCACCGCGAGAGGAAGGACGACGTGCCAGAATACCTGGATCTGCGAGCACCCGTCTATGCGGGCCGCCTCCTCAAGCTCTTTTGGTATTGCCGCAAAAAAACCTCTCAGTATCCATATGCTGAAAGGAATGAAGAAAGCCGAATAGATGAGGATTATCCCCGGGAAAGTGCCTTTTAACGGAATACCCGTGACCTCGTTGAACTTGACGAACATTATGTAGATGGGGATAAGATACATGATGGCGGGGATCATCTGGGTCGCAAGGATAAGGTTGCCGAAAAGATCCGCGCCGGGGAACCTGAAACGGGAAAATGCGTAAGCGGCCATGGTCGCGAATGTCATCGCGATTATCATCGATATGCCGCAGATCAGCAGGGAATTCCTCAGGTACAGGCCGAAATCAATGTTGTGCCACATGTCGACGTAATTTCTCCATCTCACGACGGAATGCCCGGGCTTAAGAAGCGCCGATCCCGTGACCTGTTCTTTTTCGATATCGAAATATGTGATCCTCCCCATTGTCGTCCCAAGCATCAGGGTGCCGTCATATTTCATTATCGACAGGACGTCGCCCGAAACGAACGCGTTCTTTTTTGCATTTTTGACAGGAGAGAACAGCTTGGCGTAATTCTTTATCTTGCCCGTCCTTTTATTGACCATGGAAAGGCCCTGGTTAGTGCCGAAAAGCAGCATATCGTCGTATATCCTTATTTGTCCCACCTGATCCGAGATAAGCCCGTTATTCGTTGAATATCTTTTCAGGATCTTTCCGGAATTCAGGTTAAAGTCCAGCGCACCGGCGGATGTGCCGAGGTAAAGACTCCTGTCGTGCGCGACTATCCTCCATACTTTTGTGGTGATCGATTCGATCTCGAGAGGATAGGTGCGCAGGAGCTTCCCGGTTTCAAGATCGACCGAGAGCAGTCCCTTGTCCCCTCCGACAAGAAGCTTATTGCCCGCTTTTGAGATAGTTAAGACCTGGAACGGGGTGAGATCGCTTTTAATGTCGATCAGCCTTAAAAATTTGTTCACGTTCGAGTCAAATTCCAGGACCCCTTCAAACCCCTTTGTTTCAAGGCTTATCCATATCTTTTCGCCTTCTTTATATATAATGCTTGACGCGATCTTGTTCGCGTCTATCCCGAAAAGCGGATATTTGTAGAGAGCGATCCTCTTGAGGTCCGTTTTCCTGATCTTTGCGAGACCCTTGTTTGAAGTCGCGATCCAGGCATATTTGTCGTCAAAGGCGAATGAAGTCGCCGAAGACCTTATGGAGCTGCTTTTCAGGACTTTCCCGTTCTTGTCCAGTATCGTGATCCTGCCGTCCGCGGTGCCGGCGTAGAAATTCCCCGGATCCCTGTCCATGGCGATCACGTCGCTGCCGGCCTTTGAGAGGAATATTTTCCCCGTTAAGATGTCGGTGTTGTCCTTGAGGGAGCAGTAGACCATCCAGAATATGGGGAACAGCGAGAGCAAAAGGAATGCGACCATAAAGACATCTATAATGCGCTTTATGATCCTCTGCTTCATGTAGTAAGAAATCTGAAAACTCATCAAACCGCCTAAGCTAAAGGATTTTGATGGATGCGAACACCCATAAAATTCCAAGTACAATGATAACAACAAGCGCCGCAAGTATCAACTTGAATATTTTGTCCTCGGCGTAAGAGGGGAGCTCAAAGTCAATTTTGTGTATGGTCTTTTCGATCATGTCCACAAGCAGGATCCCGTACGGCTTATAGGCGAACTTGTATTCGAGCAGCTGTCTTCTTGTGGAAGGCTCACGCGGGTCCGAAACAAGCTCCCCGGCCTTTACTTCCGCCACGAATTTTTTTCCGTTTTTCTCGACGAGGAAATCAGCGCGCACAAAGCCGAGGTTAGGTTTTCCGTCGATGTAAGTTATTATGTCCGCCTGTTTCTGTTTTCCGATGATCTTAAACCCTTTTTTCTTCAGCAGCGCTTCGGCTTCTTTTTCGGAGTACTGGGAAAGCTCGACCCGCCTTGACATCTTAAAACTCAGGAGCGCCCTGGCGGCAAAATAGAACAGCATGGACCCGATCAAGGCTCCGCCTATCGCGGAAGCCGATATTATCATTATAATGTAAGAAGCCGTCACTAAACTCTCCTCAGGTGCAGAAAATATTCGATATTCCCGTCTTTCCCGGTGATAGGCGACCGGGTCTCGCCCAGATATTTGTATCCCAGCTCCTGCGTTCCCGCCCTGACATTATCAAGGACTTTCTTATGGACATTGCTGTTCCTGATGACCCCGCCCCTTGGAACTTCGTCCCGTCCGGCCTCGAACTGCGGTTTTACCAATGTTATCACATCTCCGCCTTCCTTTAAAATATTACGGACGGCAGGCAGGATCTTAAGGATCGATATGAAGGAAACATCCATGACCGCCAGATCGACCTTCTCGGGAAGATCTCCGGCAGACATGTCGCGGGCGTTCTTTCTTTCCATTACGACCACCCTTTTGTCGTTCCTCAGCTTCCAGTCTATCTGCCCGTAGCCCACGTCGATCGCATAGACTTTTTTTGCGCCGTGCTTCAGGAGACAGTCCGTGAACCCGCCTGTCCCGGCGCCGATGTCGGCGGTAGCGAGGCCGTTCACATCGACCTTGAAATCATCAAGAGCTTTTTCCAGCTTGAGCCCGCCGCGGCTTGCATAGGGGCACGCGTTGCCGAGCACCCTGATCTCGGCTGTTTCCTCAACTTTGATCCCGGATTTTTCCACTTTCTGGTTGTCAACCAGGATCAAGCCGGCAATGATCGCGGCCTGCGCTCTTGTTCTTGATTCGAACAGGTTCTTTTTGATGAGCAGCTCGTCAAGGCGGAGTTTCACTATGATGCTTTTATTTCCCTCAGGAATTTTGCGGCTTCTTCGGGGATGACGGTGTTTATGTAGATACCGCTGCCCATTTCAAATCCCGCCACCTGGGCCACGCGGGGAACGATCTGGATATGCCAGTGGAAATACTCGAGGTTTTCCTCATGGCAGGGGGCGGAAAGGATCATGAAGTTGTAGGCCGGGTTGTTCAACGCTTTATACAGTTTGCCCAGCGTCTGCTTCATCACGAATCCCAGCTCCTTTGTTTCCATCGGGGAGATGTGTTCATATGAAGAAGAATGCTTTCTCGGCAGCACCCATATTTCGAACGGCGATCTTGCGGCAAAGGGGACGAATGCGATAAAATTATCGGTCTCAAGTATCAGCCGTTCTTTTGAGATCTCTTTTTTCAATATATCGCAGTAGACGCATTCACCGTTATCGTCGAAATATCTCATCGCCTCTTCAATGTAATGCCTTATGTGATTCGGGGTTATCGGAGCTGCGATGATCTGGGAGTGAGGGTGCCTGATGGATGTCCCGGCTTCCCTGCCGTGGTTCTTGAATATGAGGATCATTTCGAAACGGGTGTCCTTCTTAAGGGCGGCGTATCTTTCCCTGTATGCAAGGAATATTTCTTCGACCTGTTTTTGGTCCATCGTTGCCATTGATTTATCGTGGGAGGGGCTTTCTATGACGATCTCGTGGTCGCCGACACCCTCCATGTACCTGAAGTAGTCCTCGAATTTCATCCTTTTGACATCCCCGGTGGGCACAAGAGCGGGAAACTTGTTCGGCACAACCCTTATCCACCAGCCGGGAGTTCCCGGCTTCGTCCCGTAGGTCCGGAAAGCGAATATCTCGTCCGGGGTCATGCTCTCGTTGCCTTCACAGAAAGGGCAGTGATTCTTTGCTTCCGGGCCTTCTTTTTCCTCCGGCACCTGGAATTCTTCAGGGCGCTTTGAGCGCTCTGTCGCGACGATCACCCATTCCTTTGTCGCCGGATTCTGTCTCAGCTGCGGCATGGGAGCATTCTATCAAAGATCATGATCGATTGTCATCAATATTTATTGATGTTAGAATCTGAAAACACAGGGGGCGATATCAATGAAAAAAATGCTTTTGATCTTGTCGCTTTTGTTTTTCTCTTCTGCGTCGGCGTATGCTTTTGGCATTGGCGCGCGTGCAATGGCGATGGGTGGAGCTTATACTGCTCTTGCGAACGATATCACATCTGCTTACTGGAACCCGGCCGGGCTTGTTCACGGCGACATCAGGATCTTCGATGCAATGGCAGGCCAGGGGATAGACGCGAATTTCGGTTTGGACAGGGTGGCCGATTTCATCAATCCGCCGAAGCTTATCAGTGACTATACCGGCAGGGATGCCGAGTTCAGCGGCAGCATTAACGGCATAGCAGGGCTTTCCTTATATAAGATCGGTTTAAGCTACATTCCGTGGGCGAACATAAGTTTTTCCAAAAATGCCACGGAAACTGAAGTTCATTATGAGGGGGTTGCCAAGCGTTCGCTGGCGCTCACGTTCGGAGGGACGTTCAACACGAATTATCCCTTTCTTTCGCGGGTCTCGGTTGGCGCAAACATCAGATATGTTTACGGCCAACTTTACAGGATAGACTGCTCCGGTACGCCCGTAAAGGTCACTTATGCCACGGCGCAGGGAGTGGGGCTTGATCTTGGAGCCCAGGCCGATGTGGCCCCGTTCACAAAAGCGGGCCTGACGCTGAGGAATCTTCTTACGGGCATGCAGTGGTCGGGCAAGACGGACCTTTACACATCTTTCATCGGCGGCAAATTGACTATACCGTATGCAACCGAGGATTTCGAAGAATCTGACAAAACGCCTGCGAGCGTGGTTTTCGGGATCGCGAGCGACATCCCGGCCATCGCCCTTTTTTCGGCTGATGTTAATTACACCAGTCCTTACAGCGACATACATCTCGGCGTTGAAAAAAGGTTCTTTGCCGGTATCTTCGCATTGAGAGCCGGCTACTATACAGAGGCCGTGAACAGCACTTCAAAGCTGACTTACGGATGCGGGCTTGACCTTGGGATCATCAATGCCGACCTGGCGTTCGGGCAGGACGCTTTGAGGAGCGAGGATAAGATAGTGTCGGCGTCTGTTTCCAGCGTATTTTAGCCG
>CAYHAH010000038.1:0-2878 GCA_964354575.1 uncultured bacterium | reverse complement strand
CTGTTTCAAAAGTTACTATTGAGGACGGCTGCATAGTATGCGGGGTGTGCGAGCAGGTCTGCCCGGAGGTTTTTAAGGTCAATGATATAGCTGTGGTGCTGAAAGAAGCGGACCTGGCTAAAAACGAGGACAAGATAAGGGAAGCGGCGACCAGCTGCCCCGTTACGGTGATTAAAGTCGAGTGAGATGATAGACGGGTACGACTTCGGCGAGATCACGATAGACGGCAAAACATACGCTTCCGACGTCATAATCTACAAAGACCGCGTGGATGACTCCTGGAGAAGGATCGAAGGGCACAGGCTTTCGCTTGGCGACATTGCCCAAATACTCGATAAAAAGCCGGAGATCCTGATAATAGGCACAGGCGCCGAGGGGGTCATGGTAGTTCCCGAACAAGTCAAAGCCGGGATCGAGGCTAAAGGGATCAAAGTTATCATAAAAAGAACAGCCGATGCCTGCGAAGAGTATAATAAACTTGTCCCCTTGAAGAATGTGGTTGCCGCGCTCCATTTGACCTGCTGATAGCTATTTGACTTGTCCTGTAGTATAATACGATCACAGAGGAGCACCAATGATCGATCTCGAGATCCGTAAAGCCAGAAAACAGGACAAAGCCCCCGTCATGAAACTGATCAAGGAAAGCGATCTTTTCGTTCCGCGGATCAAATATGAGGATTTCATCGTCGCTTACAGGGGCGAGAACCTGGTCGGCGTCGCGAGGTTCAAGACCCACAAAAAAATCAGGATACACGAACTGTCCAATGTGGGAGTGAAGGACGGCTGGAGAAAATGCGGGATCGGCAGCCTTATCGTCTCGAAAATAATCAACAAGACAAAATACGACATGTACATCAATACCATAAATCCCGGTTTTTATGAGAAGCTTGGGTTTCAAACGGTGAAGGAAACGCCGAAACCCCTCAGGAAGAACAGCGCTTGGTGCAAGGGCTGCGACAAAAAAAGCTGCGCAACGATGGTAAGAAAAGTTAAATGATCTATTCCGTCCCGTCCTTTCCCGATTTCAGGAAGATCTCTTTAGCCGACAAGGAATTATTCGAGTCATATTTCTCAAAGCATCCCCAGGAAACATCGGAGCTTACTTTCACGAACTTTTTTATATGGAGGGATTGCGATATTTCAGAAGTGACCTCCATTAACGGGAACATCTGCGTTGTCGCCAGGCCAAACAATGAGCCCCCTTATTTTTTTGAGCCTCTGGGGGACAGCCGGCTGGAAGAAACGATCGAAACCTGCCTGTCCCATGTCCCAAGGTTCAGCAGGGTCAGTGAAAGATTCGCGAAAGCGCATTTTGATGGGAAGAGCGGATACAGGATGGAGCCCGTCAGGGACCATTTTGATTATGTTTACCGGACGGAGGACATGATCGCGTTAAAAGGCAAAAAGTATGACGGGAAAAGAAATAAGATAAAGCGGTTCTTGAAGAACAACATCCCGACCTATCAAAAGCTGACCGGGGATATGGTCCCGGACTGTTTGAAATTAGTGGAGAAGTGGGGCAAAAGCAAAAAGCCCGGAGCATGCCTTGATGAACCCGTCAAAGCAGCCCTGAATAATTTATCCGGCCTCAGCGTTGAAGGCGCCGTCATAAAAATTAACGGGAAGTTTGAGGCGTTCACGATAGGGGAAATGCTGAACCGCGATACCGCGGTCATCTATATCGAAGTTGCAAACCCGGATATTGACGGGCTTCCCCAGCACATAAATCAGCAGTTCTGCAGGAACGAGTGGGCTCATTTTACATATATCAACAGAGAGCAGGACATGGGGGACGCGGGGTTAAGGAGAGCCAAATTATCTTATCATCCGATAAAGCTAATAAATAAGTATGATGTTGTCCCTAACCACTAGCCCCTGGATTTAGGGTATGATATTATTCTAAGCCATGGAAAAATCGAAGTTAAAACAAAAGAAGATAGCCGTCCTCATGGGCGGAAGGTCCGGAGAAAGAGAAGTTTCCCTCAGATCGGGCAAGCGGGTCCTTGACTCATTGAAATCCCAGGGATTTAAAGCAATATCGCTTGACGCGGATGATAAGCTCATTGAAAACCTGAAGAAGAACAAGATCGACATCGCATATATAATGCTTCACGGGAAATTCGGCGAGGACGGGACAGCCCAGGGATTGCTCGAACATTTTGGCATCCCTTATACCGGCTCAAAGATACTTGCCTCCGCGCTCGCGATGAACAAAGTCGCCTCAAAAAGGATATTCCAGGCGATGGGCATCCCGACGCCGCAGTATTTGCCGATCGACGGAAATAAGAGCCTTAAGGTTCAATGCGAAAAAATAAAAAGGACATTTCCGTTCCCTCTTGTAGTGAAACCGGTGTCAGAAGGTTCAAGCCTCGGCGTGTCGATAGTGAAGGAAGAGGGAGGCCTTGAGAAAGTCGTGTCGGAAACCGTTGAAAAATTCAAAGATGTTTTCATAGAAGAGTACATAAAGGGCAAGGAAGTGACGGTGGGCATCCTGGGCAGGGAAGAAGACCTGGCGGCGCTGCCGATCCTCGAATTGAAGCCGAAAGCCGAGTTCTATGATTACAAGGCCAAGTACAGCAAGGGAGGGACGGAGTTCATCCTGCCCGCAAAGCTGCCCAAGAACCTTTACAAACACACGCAGGAGGTAGCCCTTCGCGCTCACAGGTCGCTTGGATGCTACGGGGTTTCAAGGGTGGATATCATCGTCAGCGGGAATCATACGCCTTATGTCCATGAAGTGAACACGATCCCCGGCATGACAGACGCCTCCGATCTTCCGGCGGAGGCGCAGTGCGCTGGCATATCTTTTGACGAGCTTGTTGTGAAGATCCTTGAGAGCGCGTATTGAAAATGAGGAAAAGGGGCGATAAGAGGCCGT
>CAYHAH010000037.1:0-3635 GCA_964354575.1 uncultured bacterium | reverse complement strand
TCTTCTAAAAATAAGATATACCCCTGCCAGGATCAACATAGCTCCGCAGAGATAAGTGAATATTTTGAACATTTTCGGGTTCATCCTGCCGCCGACAAGCGGAATGACCGCCCCCAAAAGAAGCAGCGGCGATATCACGGTGCCAATGCCGAAAAAGAAACTGTATACAAAACCTGCAAGAAAATTATCGGATAAAAGGGCGATCTCAAGAAGTACGCCGATAAGCGGAATGCACGGCGACATCCCCACCAGCACGCCGAGGACCGCCATGTTCCCTTCCCCGGCCGCGCAGAACCTGAAATTGATCTCCTTGCCAAGCAGTACCGCGGCGCCGATAGAGATAAGAACAACTGACAGAATTGCCTGGATATGATAATAAAAACCTGAAGCGTAATAAAACTTCAAAATAAAGGCGCCGAAGTATCCGAAGAGCCCGCCCAGGATCATGTAAACCGCGAGTCTTCCGAGAGAAAAACTTATCACTGCGAAAAACCCTTCCTTCCACGTTCTTTTGATCCCGGCGTAAGGGAGGATTATAGGAGCGCATGTAAGCAGGCAGGGGCCGAATCCGAAGAAAAAGCCCTGAAGCGTTAAATATAGGATTGTGTCAATGTGCATACAATATGTATAATATAACATTCCGGCAAGGAGATAAAATGTTTTTCCCTTTGATCGCTATAGGGTTTGCGTCCGTCATAGCCCAGATACTTGTCCTTAGAGAGCTGGTCACGGCATTCAACGGCAACGAGCTTATCTACGGAATATCCCTTATGATCTGGCTTGGCGCAACGGGGCTTGGCAGCTTCATCTGCGGCAAAGCCGTCAAAATGATCAAGGACGCGTCCAAAGCCCTGATCTATGCCCAGCTTTTCGTCTCCATCCTGGTGCCGGCGGAGATCTATTTCGCAAGGATATCGAAGGTATTATTTAATATCCCCGCGGGCTCCATTCCGGACCTGAATTCGATATTCATCATATCATTCCTTTCAATGGCTCCCGCATGCCTGCTGTTCGGGTCGCTTTTCACTCTCGGCAGTTCGGCGCTTCTCAATATCGGCAGCATGTACATAGCCGAAAGTCTGGGCGCAGCGGCCGGCGGAGCCGTCTTCAGCTTCCTCCTGATATACCTTTTCGATCCTTTCCAGATCGTGGGCATTGTCGGCGCTGTATTGGCCCTTTCTTCCATTTATATCTACAAGAATTTCATCAAGCCCAACACCCGCCCCAAAACATACAGGATGTTCATTTTTTCTTTGGTCCTTGCGGCAAACCTTATACTTATTCATCCCTACGGCGCAAAGCTCGATCTTTATTCGGCGAAAGCCCAGTTCGCGGGACTTAACCTGATCAAATCGGTCGATTCCATTTACGGAAGGATCTCCGTCATAGAGAACAAGGAAACTTACAGTTATTTTGAGGGAGGCAACCTGATCTTTTCAACTGCTTCAGTCCCCGAAAACGAGGAAATAGCGCACCTTTCATTCCTTGAAGCAAAAGATCCGCGGGATATCCTGATCGTCGGAGGGGGTCCCGCCCTGATCCCGGAGATAACAAAACACAGGATAAGAAAACTCGATTACGTGGAATTTGACCCGAAGCTTGCCCGGCTCTCGGGCAGTAAATACCCGGTCATAGTGACTGACGGCAGGTATTTCATCAAGAATACAAAGGAGCGCTATGACCTGATCCTTATAAACCTTGGGGATCCTGTCAATGCGGCCGCGTGCAGGTTCTACACGCTGGAATTCATGGAACAATGCAGGAAAAAGCTCTCGGCAACAGGCGTCCTGGCGCTGCGTCTTTCGGGCTCAGCGGATTTCATGAGCAAAGAATCAAGAGCGCTCAACTCATCCATCTTCATGACGCTGAACCTTGTTTTCCCTGAGGTGGTTGTTATCCCGGGCAGTTATATTTACTATTATGCGACCGGCGCGAAAAACGTCCTAACCGATGACGCAAAAACGCTGGTGAACAGATGGCAAAGCCAGAACATCAGGACGAGATACTTCAACTCTCTCTCCATACCCCATCTGGTCACGCAGGATCGGCTGAATTATGTCAGATCCGCCGTAAAACACGGTGAAAATATCAGCATCAACACGGATTTTCACCCGATATCCTACCTTTACAGCATCCTTGTATGGCTGAGTTATTTCCCCGGCTTGATGAACATGCCGATACAAAAAATATTGAACGTAAAGCTCATAAACCTGATACTCTGGCTTTTTGCCCTGGCGCTGACGCTCAGGTTCGCCGGCTACAGGATAAAGGCGATCAAGGATAACGCCATACCGGCAGTCGTAGCAGTGATAGGATTTAACGCCATGGCCCTTCAGCTTTTGACGATCTACTCATTTGAGGCGATATACGGCTACATTTATATCAAGATCGGTATTTTGATCGCGGTCTTCATGGCAGGCTTGGCTGCCGGCAGTTACCTGGCGAACGCAAGATTAAAGCAAGTAAGAATAGAATTGATGATCGTCCTGCTCTTCTTGTCAATCGAAGCTTTCGCCATCTATCTTAATGCATCTCCAAAACTTGATTACAGGCTCTCGGAATACCTGATACCTGTCTTTTCGTTTTTGTTCGCGTCCCTTGCGGGCGCCGTCTTCCCCGCCGCGGTCAGGGACTATCGGTCAAAAAGCCTGGGGAACAAGGCCGGCGTGCTTTACGGCTGCGATCTTTTGGGCGGAGCCGCCTCTGCGGTCCTGACAAGCATATTGTTCATTCCTGTTTTCGGGATAATGGGGACGATCATAATGCCGATAAGCCTGTGTTTGATCAGTCTGATACTTCTGCCTTATTCTTCCTCGTGAAAAACATCCGCCGTAAAAATGTAGATCTGGCTGTTGGGATCCCTCCACGCTGATTCCGGGAGCCCCGCTTTAAGGCAGACATTGTCCAGGAATTCGCCCCTTGTCCATTTGTTTTCCACGGCAACCTGGGGAAGAAGGACGCCGCTTTGAATTCCGCTCACGATGAAGAGCCCGTGTTTTCCGACCACAACTTCACCGGTGCTGCTTATTTTTGTCATCGGGGAAAGCGCTGATATCTCTATCTTTATATCGGGCAGTTCTTCGGTCGTGACCGCGGTGAACCTGGTGTCTTCAGTTGCCGCAGCTATGGCCATGTCGGAGACCGCCAGATAAAGCGGCCTGACCGCCCTAAGGTAGCCGACGCATCCCTTCAGTTGGCCGTCCTTAGTAAGAGTGACAAAAACCCCTGATTTCTGCTGAAGGTTCTTTTCATACACGGTAAAATCCGGCCTTTGCCCAGCGGCCAGATAGCTCTCCAGGGTTTTCCTCGCTATCTCCAGGAGCCTTGTCTTTTCGAACTCATCCAGCGCAAGCGGCCTCCTGTAAATAGCCGCAGAAAGGTATCCCACAACAGCCGACTTGTTCCCCGTCACGTCGCCGGAATCCGCGTATTTCAAAATCTCATAACTGTTGGCGCCGAGCCGGTCGGCCGCCAGCATTGCCGTGATGACGGACCCGTAGCCGCACATTTCGCACTCGCCGGCTGACAGCTTTTCAGCCAGGGCGTTCACGTCGCCCTTTGATATGGCGTCGATCGCCACGGCGTCCATCGTGCTTGATACCTCATAAGTGTGATAATGGGAAAGGTCCGTGCTT
>CAYHAH010000036.1:0-5772 GCA_964354575.1 uncultured bacterium | reverse complement strand
GGCAAAAAAGGGCAAAAAGAGGAAGATCAAGAGATCGGCGTTATTTATATTGTTCGTCCTTATTGCGGTTGCGGCCGGTCTCTGGTATGCTTTTATTTTAAACTTCATCAGTTCAGGCGTGAGGTAAGGTTAATTGATCAAGCTTCTGATATTATATTTTAGTTTTGTGCTGCTCGTCCTCTTGATAGCGGGATATCTCGTGTATATCCTAAAGCTTCCGTCGCCGAGATCGGTGATACTGACGATATTTTTCGTGATAATATCCCCGCTGCTTGTCGGATACCTCACGGTATTTTATGTCTTCCCCGCCCCGGAAGTTGTTGTGCCAGACATTACCTGGCACTCTTCGACAGAGGCCTTCGCAATACTAAGGGAGGGCGGGCTTAAGCCGAGGATAAGCAACAGGACATTTGATAAGGATATTCCTGCGGGAAGGATCATTGAACAGCAGCCGAAGCGCGGAAAGCACGTAAAATACGGAAGGATAGTGAACCTGACCGTATCCACCGGACAGAGAAAAGTGCCTGTTCCAAACCTGATAGGGAGGTCGTTCTCCCAGGTGGACACGCTTTTGTCGGAAGCCGGATTCAGGGTGGGCGCCACAATGGAAGTTGAAACTGAGCAATTCCAGACGGGCATAATAATAAGCCAGCTGCCTTCCGCCGAAGTGCAAGCTGACGCGGGAAGCAGGATCGATATTTTCATCGCGAAGAACCCGAAATTCGGCGTGGTCAAGATGCCGTACCTGATAGGGAAAAGCCTTAAGGAGGCGCAGGACGCGCTCTCCGACCTGAGACTCGGCATCAACAGGCTTGAATATCAGGAGACGGACATAGTTGCCGAAGGCATAGTCATGAGACAGGAGCCTGCATGGGAAGAAGAAATACAGGTAGGCTCATCGGTGAAACTTTTCATAAGCAAGGAACCAGCCAAGACGGAAGCGACCGGAGAGGGTTATTGATATGTCAATAAAAGTGGCCCCATCGATCTTATCCGCCGATTTCAGCCGGCTCGGCGAAGAGGTCACCGCCGTTGAAAGAGCCGGCGCGGACATGATACACGTGGATGTCATGGACGGGCATTTCGTTCCCAACATAACTATCGGACCTCTTGTAGTTTCGGCTCTCTCGAAGATCACAAAACTGCCTCTTGACGTGCATCTGATGATCGAAAACCCCGAGAAGTACATAGAACCATTTGCGAAAGCCGGCGCGGACATAATATCCATTCAGGCAGAGGCATCAAAAAACCTTGAAAAAGACCTGGCCCTTATCAGGCAGCACGGCGCAAAGCCCGCTGTGGTCATAAACCCCAGAACCGGCATAAAGACGATCGAAAAAGTCCTGGATAAGGTCGTCATGGTGCTTCTCATGACGGTGAACCCGGGATTTGAAGGGCAGAAATTCATGCCCGAGGTCGTTTCTAAAATAAGGGAATTGAAAAGCATCCTCGATAAGCGCGGACTGGCCGTAGACATTGAAGTTGACGGAGGCATAAATCTTGACACCGCTCCGGAAGTCGTCAAAGCCGGAGCGAACGTTCTGGTGGCGGGATCCGCCATTTACTGGTCAAAGGATTACAAATCCGTTATAGACGGCCTTAAAAGATCCCGATGAGCGCAGACGCAGACAAAAAATTCATGCGGGAGGCGCTTGCCCTCGCAAGGTCCCAGATGGGCAAGACCAGCCCCGACCCGATGGTGGGCGCCCTTGTCGTAAAGGGCAGACGTATAATAAGCAAGGGATACCACGCCGAGCAATCCACTCCGCACGCAGAGGCATTCGCTATAAAGAAAGCTGGAAGCAGGGCAAAGGGAGCGACCCTTTATTTGAACCTGGAGCCCTGCTGCCATTACGGCTACAATCCTCCGTGCACGCACGCGATCATAAAAGCGGGGATCAAGAGGGTCGTCGCGGCGATGAAAGACCCCAATCCATTCGTTAACGGAAAAGGATTCGCCCAATTAAGGGATGCCGGGATCAAGGTTAAAACTGGCGTTCTGGAGGAAGAGGCAAAAGAGCTGAACGAAGCGTTCATAAAATATATTACGACTAACATTCCGTTCGTCATGTTAAAGAGCGCCATGAGCCTTGACGGAAAGATCGCGACCGTCACGAAAGAGAGCAAATACATCACGGGACTGCCCGCCAGGCAGCACGTCCACATGCTCAGGGTATATGTTGACGCCGTAATGGTCGGCGTGAATACCGTGAAGATAGACGATCCCGCTCTCACAGCAAGGGACGTGGGGGACGAAAACATCATCAAAAGGAACCCGAAAAAGATCGTTCTTGATACGAACGCGGAGATCCCGCTTAGATCGAAGATCCTGAAAAACGAACCGAGAAAAGCAATAATCGTTGTCGGGGAAAGCGCGCCGAAGAAAAAGCTTGAAAAGATCAGGAAGACAGGTGCATCTGTACTCAGGGCCGCGACCAGAGGCGGCCGGATCGATCTTAGGAAGCTCATGGCGGAACTCGCGGAGGACAAGATAATGAGCATCATGATAGAAGCCGGCGGGACGCTTGCGGCATCGGCGCTGAAGGAGGGCATAGTTGACAAGGTCCTGTTCTTCATAGCGCCTAAGATAATCGGCGGAAAGGCGGCTCCGACCCCTGTCGCGGGAGCCGGATTCAAGAAACTCTCGCAGGCCGTCAACCTTAAAAGCTCAAGGGTCAGGATGATGGGCAGCGATGTCCTGATCGAAGGCTATATTTCAAGGTGAACAAGCTAAAAAAGATCTGCTACAGCTTCGGGGCGGTCGGTACAGCCCTTTCTTACCAGGCGTTCTCTACATACATAATATTCTTCTATGTGGACACCCTGAGGCTCGAGGCGGGCCTCGCCGCGGCCGCAATGCTGATATACGGGGTATGGAATGCGGTAAATGATCCCATCGCGGGATTCATTTCCGATTCGACGAAAACCAGGTGGGGAAGGAGGATCCCGTACATCTTCCTTGGCTCGATACCTTTCGGGCTGGTGTATTTTCTGTTATGGGCCCCGCCTTTCACTTCGATGAACATGACCGCTCTTTTCCTGTATTTCCTGGCGTTTATCTGCGTGTTCGACACTCTATACACGGTGGTTGTCCTTAACTGGGCTTCGCTTTTCCCCGAGATGTATCCGGGCCTCAAAGAAAGGGCGCAGGTCAATTCATACAGACAGACATTCGGGATGATGGGCCTGGTCATAGGCATCGCGCTTCCGCCGCTCATCTACACCAGTATAGGATGGGCAAAAATGGGGGCCGTTTTCGGCGCAATAATCGCCCTTGCTTACTTAGTATCCTTGATCGGGAGCAGAGAAACAAAGAAGTTCATGGGAACCAAGCCGCTCCCGCTGATAAAGGCTGTTACTGAAACTTTCAGGAATTTCCCTTTCATTGCGTTCGTCACATCAAACCTTCTTATCCAGTATGCTTTCACGATGGTGCTCGCCATGATCCCTTTTTACGCAAAATATGTCCTTGAAGCGAAGCTTGCTGACACTTCCCTCATACTGCTTTCAACCTTTGTTATCGCCATGCCGATGATGTTCGTGTGGAGAGCTCTTGCCGAAAGGTTCGGCGCGAAAGCATGTTACATGGCCGCGATCCTCGAATTCATTATAATGCTCGTTCCGTTCCTTTTTATCAGAAGTATCGGAGCGGCTGTCGTATCTTCCGGTCTCCTTGGGGCGGGGCTCGCGGGCATTATACTTTTCTCGGACGTCCTGATATCAGACGTCATTGACCATGACCGGACAAGGACCGGAGTCAGAAGGGAAGGCATGTATTTCGGCGTGAACGCTTTTATATGTAGATTTGCTATTGCGCTCGAAGCCGCAAGCATCGGGCTTGTTTTCAGTTTCACGAAATATAATCCTGTAATTTTTAGCCAGACCAAAGCCTTCCTGATCGGCCTGAGGATCCTTGAGGGAGGGCTTCCGATAATAGCGCTGGCTCTGGCGTTCTGGATAATGACCTATTACCCCCTGTCGGGGAAACCCCTCGACTCCGTTCCTCGACGAGCTCGGGACTTCGCTCGGGGCAAGCCTCAAAAGTCATCATAATATGAAACTGAATGAAACAATAAGCTTAAAGATCGACGATCTTGCCATGGGCGGGGAGGGAGTCGGGCATACCGGAGGCCCTTCGACTTCGCTCAGGGCGAGCCTGGCTGTCTTTGTCGCCGAATCCGTTCCCGGCGATGAACTGAAAGTCAAACTTACCGAGGTTAAAAAGAACTTTGCCAGGGGAAAGATCAGCGACATCGTTAAACCCTCTCCCGACAGGGTCATCCCGAAATGCCCGCTGGCTATGGTTTGCGGCGGGTGCCAGTGGCAGCACATCAGCTATCCCGCGCAGTTGAAGTTCAAAACAAAAATAGTCAAAGATACTCTTGAGCGCATCGGACATCTTGGTCAGGTTAAAGTAAGCGATATCATCGGGATGCGGGAGCCGTGGGGGTTCCGCAATAAGATACAGTACCCTATAGCAAAATCCGAAATCCGAAATTCGAAATCCGAAGGAAATCCAAATTCTAAAATCCAAATGGGATATTATAAGCAGGGGACGCATGAGGTCGTTGATATCGATACCTGCCCGATCGAACACCCAAAGCTTTCAAGGGCCGCGAAGATAGTTAAGGATGTGCTGAACAAACTCGGATATTCGGCATTCAGGGAAGGCAAAGGTTTATTCCGGTACCTGAGGGCGAGGATAGGTTTTGGCACCGGGGAGGTCATTTTAACTTTCATCACGAGCGAAAAAGCGATACCGGGAGCGAAAGAGCTCATAAAGGAGATCGTCGCAAGATGCAAAAAGGACAACATCAATATTGTCGGTATCTGCCAGAACCTGAACCCGAGGGTCACGAATGTGGTGCTCGGAGAAACTAATCGAACAATTTGGGGCAGGGATTTTATTTACGATAAGATCGGCGACCTGAAATTCAAGGTATCCAATACTTCTTTTTATCAGACGAATCCCGTTCAGACCGGGATCTTATACAACAAAGCCCTTGAGTTGGCTCAGGTCTCAAAGAATGATACGGTCATCGACGCTTATTCGGGGATCGGCACGGTCGCCTTGTGGTTTGCGAGACAGGCTCAATATGTTTACGGCATTGAGGAGGTCGAACAGGCTGTACAAGACGGCGCGGAGAACGCGGAGCTGAACAAGATCGAGAACTGCAGGTTCAATGTCGGCAAGGTGGAGAGGCTTCTCCCGGAACTGGAAGAAGGCGATGTCTTGGTCCTTGATCCGCCGCGCGGAGGATGCGAGGAGAAGGTTATCAGGACAATAGGAAGATCGAAATTCAAGAAGATCATTTATATTTCATGCAATCCGTCAACGCTTGCGAGGGACCTTGCGCACCTGTCAGGCAGCGGATTCAAAATTGAAGAAGTCCAGCCGGTAGACATGTTCCCGCACAGCTTTCACATCGAGACCGTCACGAAGCTGTCCAGGAACTGATCAATCGGCATAATTCATGCCTCCTTCTTGATCAAATTAATGATATCACCGATGTTCAGCTTTTCAACGTCAAACCAGTTCACCTGCCGGAACCTCCTGAACCAGGTCATCTGGCGCTTGGCAAAGTTGCGCGTGTTCTGCTTGAGGATGTTCACAAGTTCGTCATAAGTGTATTTTCCGTGGAGATGTTCGGCGACCTCCTTGTATCCTATCGCCTGCATAGACGTCAGCTTTTTGTCGTAGCCTTCGCTTATGAGCCCCTTAACCTCGTCTATGAGCCCGGACTTGAGCATCCGATCCACTCTTTCCTCGAT
>CAYHAH010000035.1:0-11910 GCA_964354575.1 uncultured bacterium | reverse complement strand
TATCCTCTATTTGATACTCAGCGGCGCCCATTATGCTTATCATGGAGTTAATATAGGAAGTGGTGGTGGAGAAGCTTCCATAGTAAAGATTACTGAAATAATAATAATTATTGGTTGAATTGTAAGTGTTGGAAGAGAGCCTCCCTAAGGCGCGGCACGCTTCGCGGATATTGCTGAGTTGAGCGCTGCCGTTTATGGTGCTTTCCCATTTCCCGTTGAGCCAGCCCATATAAAGATCATTTGCAAAATTCCACGTTTCACTTCCCGTTGCGAAACCATTCTCGATTTTGTCAATGAATTCCTGGATACTGTTGTACCAATCCACTTTCCCGTCCTTGGCCCACTTAGCGTGCGCATAGTTGTCATTCGCCGTGATCTTATTCTCGGTTGCGGCAGCCAGGAATTCATCATAGCTGCTTCCGGAAGGCAGCCCTAAAGTTGGCACTGCATTATTGTAATTAGTCAATCGGCTGTAATATTTATTAGAATCAGCGGTCGAGGATGACCAGCCGCTCGCATATTGATCCACGTACTCATGGAGCCATTGAGCGCTCACATTATTTAGCGTTGCCCCGGCTAATGGACCTTTGTTCAGGGTCACTGTTAAGTCCTCTGTTGCGTATGCGTCGATCCAGGAATACACAGTATTCGCATTTACACAGGTGGCCCATAAATAGCTGCCGTACGCAGTGCAGCTGTTCAAAGAGGTGGCCGCCGTGTTCTTGAGAGTATTTGCGGCAGCCAAATAATAACGGGCATCCTGTCCGGCAGGTACATGTTGGATTGTTACCAGATTTGAAACAGCACTGTTGTAGGCAGCCAAGCGCGAACAATAAAGTTTGACTCCCGGCGTTGTAAAATCGGTTTCAGTGTAGTTGACCCAGCAACCTTCGCCGTACCAGGTGTTATTTTCGTCCCCCCGAAACAACTTGATCGTGTGACCAGCATTATGCGCAGCGAAAATCTCTTCCGCGGTCATGTGAGTATACACGCCGTCGACTTTCACCTGCAGGATTATTTTGTCAAAATTGAGGTTGTTCTCAAATGTAGCGTTATCAGAGCTCCAATTGTTCATTAGCTCGGTCTTCTGGGCGGTAGTCAATCCGGCAATGCCATCTAAACCATTTTGAAATTGTGTTCTGGCATCAGCCGCCCATCCGCCGATGGTATCATAAAGCCGGTGTATCAAATAACACTGTTGTCCGGTCAACCCCGCTATTTTGCAAGCGAAATCTTTAATGGCACTATAATAAGATTGAGCATTATTGACGGCGTCTATCAAAGCATCTATATCCGGAGCATTTCCAGAAACTGTTTGCAAGGAACTATCTGTCCCTGGATTAGAAGTATACAAAGCGTTTCTCAAGTACTGGATGATCTCCGGCGTAAGCTTCTCCATTCCATCCATGCCGTTCAGGTAATTAGTTAAATTCGATATCAGCGGATATTGCGCATTGTCCGCCGGAACGACATATGAAGCCGTGAAAAGCTTTGAAAGATCATAGTTTTTATCAACAATATTCACATCCAGATCGCTGTAGCTGAATATCTCGATCCTGCCGCTGCCTATCGAATTCGAGATCTTTGAGGAAACGGGGTCAAGATATTTGACGGAGCCGTCATCGGCAGTGAATTGCACAAGGACATGGCCGACCATGGTGTTCTGGTCCACCACAACTACGCATGTGACCCTCTTGTTCGCCTCATCAAGGGTCAACCCCTTGTCGATCAGGGCCGCTGTGATCAAGCTTGCCGTCAGGTTCGCCAGGTCTTCGCAATCGCCGCCGCCGTTCTTTATCGTCTCCGCTATCGTGTTCCAGTGATCCCCGGCATCGGCTATGTACGAGTAATTGCTCGAAACATATTTGCGTACGGCATTAACAATTTCATCTATCGTCATGCCGCTGTTTATGGTCCCGTTCTCTTTCAGCGCCGCCAGGATCAACTGGACGCCGGCATCATTGGGTTCGATGTAAGTGTTTGCAAGATCGAGCTCTTCAACAGAGTTCATGTCATAGGCGTCGCTCTGGATATAATTTGAGGATTCTTTCTTTTCAACCGAGCCGCCCAGGGTCACCTGAGAGGTGGAAACGCCGCCTGAAACTTCTATACTGTCAATTCCAACCGAGGCATTTACCTGCGAAGCATCCGGAACATCTGAAGCTATATAAGCCGGGGTAACTGCGGCGGCACCAGCAATGTCGCTGGTGTCATCGGTTTGCGGAATACTGTTTATTTGCTGAATATTTGGATCTAACATTTCGCCCTCTTTTGCCTTGTTTTGCCTTTGTCCTTGCCTTTACACTATATATATCGGGGGGAAAAGGGGCAAACTTGCATGGAAAATAGCGAAAAATGGGGCCAAAAAGGGCTTAAAATTGAGAGGGTATGCTGATCTCCACAGGCTGATATTGAGCGAGATTCAAGCCGTCCAGTTTGCCGTTGCCGAAAAACATCGCCGGATCCGTCTTGAGAAGTTCGATGTATTCCGGCAAGGTCAATCTATCGGGGCCGACGGTCGTAATGTCCGGCCATCCCTTAGCACTGAGAGCCAGGTCGGTTGCCGCCAGGACCAATGCTTTTGAGGCATATTTATCGCCCTTTTCAGAAATGCCATAGATGTCATTCTTATTTCCGCCGTACCCCTCAAGATAAGAAACAAGTTCGTGCAGGCAGGCAAGTCCCCCGATATAAAGGATCAGATTGTTGTCAACTATTTTACCGGTCGATTTGCCGTATTTATCGATCCCGCCGCTAGAGAATATAGCGCGATTAAACAAATTAAAAAGCTCAGAATCGCGGCTGCCTTCAAAATAATCGAACGAGTCCGCTTTCTGCGCGCCGTCTTTCTTTTCGCCGTCCTCATTTTTGTTTAAGATCAACTTATTGATGATGTCAGCGTTGTCCTTGAAATACCTGTCTATATTGCCCAGCATGGCGGCCCTTTTCGCGTTGACCACCTCTGACCCATCATTAGACGGAGGGAATTTCTCCCATATCTTTTTTTCGGCGAGATTGCGAAATGCCATTCTTATGCCGCTCGCGATCTCATTTTTACCGATCGTGATAAATCTGCTGGCGGCAAAGAGGTTCAAAACCTCCTGGAGAGGATTGTTGGAAGACACGGTGGACGCGAAGGGCAGAACTTCGGTTCTCATCGTTTTTATTAAGCCCGCAAGCGAAACGGATTTCTTCCCGAATAATCTGAGAAAAGCCGCGTTTGTCACCGGAAATCTGTCAGAATCATTAGTTGGGTTGATCAGGGACTGCAGTTCGCCGTGCCCGATATCAACCCTGAAGTTTTCCAGGTCTTCTTTGTTTTTAACTTGTACCTGTCTATCGATCACTTTTACAAGCCATTCCCTTACAGTGGGATTGCCCGGGACAAGTCCGCTGAACATATCCTGGAGCTCGCCGACCTGGTCTTCCAGCGTGTTAAGGACTTCGTCGATCTTATCAGACGGACATCCCTTAAGCCGCATCTGCCTGACAAGTTCCCCGTAAGCGCTGATCTTCTGATCGCGGTTCAGTAAACTAGCATCCCTGACCGATTTGGTCGAGCCTGATGGAACTGCTTCTAATCCTGCCATTTATCCTTATCCTTTTTTTAAGAACTTCTTCCGTTCATTCAATTTTTCTTCAAGCTGTTTTGCCTTTTCGCCGAATTTGGCTTCCAGCGCGGCCAGCTCATTTTCATGCATTTTCTTCCGGTCTTCCAGCTTTTTAAGCCCCCTGCGGCGGTCGATCATTGAATAAACAAAATATGAGGTCATGCATATTATAAAAAGCAGGATCCACCAGTTATCCCTGACATATCCTATTATTAACTCTGTCATGATTTATCTTCCTTTCTTAACTTTTAGTGTCGATCTTTTTAGAGACGGTCTTTTCGGGCACCCCGACGCCCTTCCCGAGTTCCCCGGGTTTCGAATAATCCTCCGTGCGTCTTTTTGCTTTCAGCCAAGCCATCACCCCGTCCAGCAATTTGAAGAGAGCTTCCATTGGCTCACTGCTGATACTCCCTCTGGTATTTCTTCCTGACTTTTCATCGAACGCGGCTGTATTACTGCAGTTCACTATGTCTTCCCGGCCTTGTTTCGAAAGGCCGTCAAGCGCAAATCCCCCAAAACCTTTCAATGCTCTTGACTTTGCCTGATTGGCCTCCGCCAGTAATTGCCTGGCCTGCTCCGGCGACATGGGAGCCCTGCTTGTTTGATTTGTTACTATACCGACAGCCAAATTTTGCCTCCTTAAAACACACCCTCTCTTACGAAAATACTATCGGAATAACTTGTGAAAAACTTGCATGGAAGCCGGCTAAATCGTCTTGTCCGGCTCGACTTTGGTGTTGGCTTCAAGCTTTTTGCCCTGCTTAATCCTACAGCGGTTGCTGATGACACTTCCCTCTTCTATCTTTACATTATCTTCCAGAAAGCACCAGCTTCCGACAAGGCATTTGTCGAGCCTGCTACCCTTACCGACGTGGGTGTCAGACCAGATGGCGGAATCGGATATCACCGAGCCTTCCCCGATGACGCATTTGTCGCCCACGGAGACATTGCCGTATATCTCGACATTTTCTTCGACGACGGTCTTGTCCCCCAGAATTATCGTCCCCTCAAATTTCGCGCTCCTTGCCACCTGCGTGCCTTTACCAAGCCATGTGGAGGAACCCACCCGCCTTGCCAAGACCTCCGCCCTCACCAGGCCCTTGAGAACGTCGGAATTGGCGGATTTAAGCTTCTCTATCCCTCCCACATCGTTCCAGTACTCGATCATCCTATACCCGTAAAAAGGGGCCCTTTCCAGGACCAGGCGGGGAAAGAGATCCTTCCCGAAATCGCGCATCTTGGGGGATATCATTTCAAGGATCTCAGGCTCAAATATGTAAACTCCGGAGTTCACCAGGTTGCTCTTTGCTTCCCCGACGGTCGGCTTTTCCTGAAATGCCGTGATCCTTTCATTCTCATCGATCGCGACAACGCCGAACTGCGTCACATCATCAACAGGGGTCAGGGCTATTGTCGCCAGGGCTTTCTTCTTCTTATGATAAGCAAGCATCCTGCTTATATTGATATCCGTCAGTGTGTCGGAGGAGATCACAATGAAAGTGCCGTCCATTTTGGTGAGCTGGGACATGCGCTTTACGCCGCCCGCGGTGCCGAGAAGCTCCTCCTCATATGAATAGCTTAAATTGACCCCTTGTCCGCTTCCGTCCCCGAAGTAATTCTCGATCTGCTCCGGGAAATAATGTATGTTGGCGATAATATCCCTTATCCCATACTTCCTCAGAAGCTCGATGTTATACTGCATTACGGGCTTGTTGGCCACGGGAACCATGGGCTTCGGCACCGCTTTTGTAAGCGGTTCAAGCCTTTTCCCGTATCCCGCAGCTAGTATGAATGCTTTCATAATTATTAGATAAACAACGTAGGGACAGGGTTTATCCCTGTCCGCGGACAGCCATAAAGGCTGTCCCTACATTTCTATTTTTTTAATCCTCCTCAGGTGGCGGCCGCCCTCGAACGGCGTTTTAAGAAAGGCGTCAACGATCTTCATTGCCGCCGCTCTCTTCAGTACCCTTCCGCCGAGACTCAAAATATTGGCGTCGTTGTGGGCACGGCTCATCTTCGCGGTATAGACATTGTGGCAGACAGCCGCCCGGATGCCGGCGGCCTTGTTCGCGGCCATGGCCATCCCCAGCCCCGTTCCGCACACAAGTATGCCGAACCTGTACTTTTTTGACGCCACGGCCTTAGCGACTTTTTTAGCTATGTCAGGATAATCAACAGACTCCTCGCTGAAAGTACCGAGATCCCTGAAAACGATACTTCGCTTTTTCAGGTGCTTTTTGACCTCTTCTTTTAATTTAAACCCGCCGTGATCGGAACCGATTGCGATCTTCATTTCTTCCTCCTTGCCTAATAATTATACCTGAAACCAAGCCACAGCATATCAGAAGTCGCATTCGTTAAGGCGCTCGGGTCCTGGTGCGTCCTGAAACCAAAGGTCATTATGGCATATTCGGTCAGGCCGTAATCCATGTCCAGTTCGAACGTCGCGCTCGATTTTGGCTCATCCTTGCCGTACAGCCCGGTCGGCCCCGTAACGATATCGGCGATCATCTTAAGCGAAAGCCTCCTGGATACAACCTGAGAGATTTCCATCCCCAGGTCATATGTGCCGGACTGATAAAGCTTGTCGAACAAGTTGACCCCGGTTATGGCCTGGTATGTCGGGAAATCAAAGAAGTCGCTGCCGATCTTGTTCGCGAACAATTTGATTGAGCTCCCGCCGCGGAACAGGTCTTTTGATATAAAACTTATTCCGGCAAAAACATTATGCGGAGTGGTCACGCTTCCAGAGGCCCCCAGCTTTATCCCAACTTCAACCTTGTCCGCGGGCTCCACGATCATTTCATACATGTTTATGGTCGATTCCGTCGTGGCGAAATTCGCCCTCAGGTCATTGTTGAAAAGGTCAACCGAGTATTTAAGCCTGACATCTCCAATGAACGTGTTCTTGAACCTGTATCCCGCATACGCAAAAGCGTCGTTCATGGCGGCTGCGCCATTAGTCGATACGGACGTCGCCCTGTATCCCAATCCCCCTTCAATATCTCCGGACTCATAAAAAAGCTTTATCCCGTTATTCGGCCTTATGTATGCCCTGTAATCCTCGGAAGGAAAAATATTGACCGTTCCCTCTCTGTGGATCACGAGCCCCGGCCCGCTTGTCAGGTTCAAGCCCAGCCCCCATTTGGAAACAAATTGAGCTTCAGCCTCAAGCATCTCCTTCACAAAATCCCTTGAGTTCCTTGCCGAATCCATGGTGTCCATCCCTATCCTTACGAACCCGCTGCCGCCTAATTCCTGCTTATATGAGGCCTTAAGCCGCCAGTCAAATACGGGGCCAAGCGGCGCATTGATTATGGATGACGCCGAATTGGCGGATACGATATTTCCAAGTATCGTCCTTGCGTAAAAACTGGCGGAAACAGGCTTTTTTTCAAGCGGCTTCCTGTACATGTCCAGCGTATATCTCAGTTTATAGGTTTCTGCCTTCAATTCTTCCGCAAGCTTTTCGTCTGCCGCGGCTTTCATCTGCATTTCATAAGCCAGCTTTGACAAAAACATGGCGGTTTCATACCTTGATATGTTCCTGTCTCCCCTGAAAGTGCCGTCGGGATAACCCTGTGTCACCCCCATTTTAACAAGCCGAGTGACCGAACCTGCCGCCCAGTGCTCCGGCGGCATGTCAACGAAGATCGATCTCACGGGCATTGATACTTCGCCGGCCACGCCGGCCTTTTCCATCACGTTCGGCGCCGCCTCCTCGGTCGCGACAAGCTTGTCGATCCATTCCGGGATCGCTTCCACTGTGGGAGGAACGACGACGGCCGAATAGGAGCATGAGCACAAAACCCCGAAGACGGCAAAGAGCATTAAAAGTTTTTTCATGTCCGACACGGCTTTCTTTATCCCCGTAAATATGCTGCGGGCAATGATGGAGAACCCGATATTCAACTCCTCGATCCCGTCGATCTTCGCAACGGAAGACGCATTGCCGTAATCAAGGCCGTGCCCTGCGTTCACCCTGAGCCCCAGGCTTTTAGCGAGCTTAACGGCGCCGGCAATATCACCAATGTCCTTCTTTGAGCCGCTTGCCGCGTATTTGCCCGTGTGGATCTCTATGAACGAGGCGCCTGTCTTTGAAGAAGCCCTTATCTGGTCTTCAAGGGGATCAATGAAAAGACTTACCCTGATGCCGGAATCCTCAAGACGCTTTGCGAATTCCCTGAGGCGGGAAAGATTCCCCGAAACATCAAGCCCGCCCTCCGTGGTCAGCTCTTCCCTCTTTTCGGGGACGATAGTTACCATGTCGGGCTTAACATTCAGGGCTATCTTCAGCATCTCATCGGTGGCGGCCATTTCCAGGTCAAAGTGAGTTTTTAGCTTTCTAATTGAATATATATCGGTGTCCTGTATATGGCGCCTGTCTTCGCGAAGATGGGCAACGATGGAGTCTGCGCCTCCTGCGATCGCGGCAGAGGCCGCGGCAACAAGGTCCGGGAAGCCTTCGCGCCTTGCCTGGCGCAATGTGGCGACATGGTCTATGTTCACTCCGAGCTTAAGTACGCGCTTCATCGTTTGAAGAGATGCGTGGCATACTGAAGAATATTGCCTTCTATGAGGGAAACTGCGTAAGCGGCTATCCCATGCCCCTTGCCGGTGAAGCCGAGCCCTTCCTCTGTCTTGCTTTTTACGTTGACGCAATTCTCAGGGATGCCGAGCACTGATGATATGTTCATCCGCATTTCTCTCACATACGGGCTGATTTTGGGGGCTTCCGCGACGACCGTCGAGTCAATGTTCACGACGCTGAATCCCTTTGACTTTATCAGGTCGGATATCTTCTCCATCATAAGGAGGCTCGATATCCCTTTATATCTGGGGTCATTCGTCGGGAAATGAAAGCCTATGTCATGTTCGCCCATCGCCCCTATTAGAGAGTCAATGATCGCGTGGACAAGGACATCGGCATCGGAATAGCCGGCGAGCCCCTTTTTGAATTTGATATCGACTCCGCCGATTATCAACTTCCTTCCCTTCACAAGCTTATGGACATCATAACCAAAACCGATTCTCATCTGATCATTACCTTCCGATCTTCACAAATCTTCTTTTCCCAACTTTGATAGTCGCGCATTGATTATATTTAGTTTTCAACCTATAATTTTTATCCCTGATAACAACGCCATTAACCTCAACTGCACCTTGCTCAATAAGCCGCACCGCTTCCGATGTACTATTAACCACTTTGGCCAAATCCATGGCCTTTGCGAGCCATATCGATCCATTGTTATCAAAATAATCGGGAAATGAGGAAAATAAATGAACCTCTGGAATTTCCGATGGAACCTCCTTTTGTTCAAATAATTTCTCAAATTCGCGCTCCGCCTTGTCCGCATCATTTTTGCCGTAAAACTCGCCCACGAGTATTCTGGCAAGCATTTTCTTGACGTCTTTTGGATGAAGTATATTACTCTTCAATTCTTTGCTTATCTTTTCGATCTCATGTTTCGGCATCCCTGTCAGCAGCGCGTAATATTTCATCATCAGGCTGTCCGGGATCGACATGGTCTTGCCGAATATTTCCGAAGGAGGATCGGTCACCCCGATGTAATTGCCGAGCGACTTGCTCATCTTCTGGACGCCGTCGAGCCCCTCAAGCAGAGGCATTGTCATGATGACCTGGGGCTCCTCCTTGAATTCCCTCTGAAGCTCCCTGCCTACAAGAAGGTTGAATTTCTGGTCCGTCCCGCCGATCTCAAGATCGGCTTTCACCATCACCGAATCGTACCCCTGTATCAGTGGATACAGGAACTCGTGTATCGATATGGGCTTCTGCGCAGTGTACCGCTTTAGGAAATCGTCCCGCTCAAGCATCCTGGCAACGGTGTATTTTGCCGCCAGATTGATTATGTCCTCAAGAGTCAGCTTTGACAGCCACTTGCTGTTATAAACGATCTCCGTCCTTTTGGGGTCGAGGATCTTGAAAACCTGTTCCTTGTATGTCCTGGCGTTCTTCTCCAATTCCTTCCTCGACAGCGGAACCCTTGTTTCGGACTTTCCGGAAGGATCCCCTATCATCCCCGTGAAATCGCCGATGATGAATATCACCTTGTGTCCCAGGTCCTGGAATGTCCTTAGTTTTCTGATAACTACGGTGTGGCCAAAATGGATGTCCGGAGCGGACGGGTCGGCACCCCACTTTACCCTGAGGTGCTTTTTTTCCTTGAGCTTCTGCAGGAGCTCGGCTTCGGGTATTAGTTCCGCACAGCCGTCCTTGATGATCTCAAGCTGCTTTTTCGGGTCCATCATCATTTGCACCCCAGCGTCTTAAGGACGCGCCTGACCGCAGGGATCGGGACATCGTCCCTTACCTCAACTTTACCGACCTTTTTGGGCAGAACGAACCTTATTTTCCCTTCCCTTATCTTTTTATCCACTTTTAAACCGTTGATTATTTTGTTTGCGGAAAGGCCGTTTACGGACGTGGGCAGTTTCAGTTTCTCAAGAAGCCCTTTTATCCGGCTCACGGCTGCTTCGTCCAATATCCCCATTTCCCTGGATATCATGGCCGCGGCAACCATGCCTATCGCGACCGCCTCTCCGTGGTTGTACATGCTGTATTTTGTGACCGTTTCTATCGCATGGCCTATCGTGTGCCCGTAGTTAAGCACCATCCTTATCCCCTTTTCCTTTTCATCCTGCTCCACTATCTTTGCCTTTATCTTGCAGGACTCGGTAACAATGGTCTGCCACACCTTAAGCGCGGCTTTCAGGGTGTCGGAATCCTCAAAAGCCTTGGGGTTGAGATGATGGGAATTGGCTTCAAGGAACTTGAAGAAATCCTCGTCCTCTATGACGCCGTATTTTATTACCTCCGCAAGCCCCGTGCTTATCTCTTTCTGGGGAAGCGTCGTCAGGCTCTCCACGTCGCAGTGGACGAACAATGGCTGATAGAAAACCCCGATCAGGTTCTTCCCTTTTGGATGGTTAACGGAGGTCTTTCCGCCGATACTGGAATCTACCTGGGCAAGAAGGGTCGTCGGCACGTGCACAAGGTAAGTGCCTCTCATGTATGTCGCGGCAACGAAACCTGCCAGGTCGCCGATGACGCCGCCGCCGAAAGCGATTATGCAGCAGTCCCTGTGGACCTCAAGCTGGACGAGTTTGTCGTATATCTTGAACGCGACCTGAAGGTTCTTGTACTTTTCTCCCCTGGGGACCTCGATCACTTCAAAGCTGAAGCCCTCCGATTTGAGGCTGCTCCTCAGCATCCCTCCCCAGAGCTCGTTCACCAAAGGATCCGTTATGATGACGATCTTTTCGTAGCTGTTGACCTTTTTCAGCGTGGCGCCGAACTCCTTGAGAGTGCCGCTGCCCACGTTTATGTTGTAGCTGTTCTCCCCCAGATTCACCCTTATCCTGTCCATCATTTCCCCTCTTTCGTGAACTTCACTATTTTATTACTTGCTTCCTCTGGTGACAACAGCGAAGTATCAACCTCGAGATCGGCGACCCCTTTATATATGGGCGCCCTGAATTCGAGGATCTCCTTTATCTTCGCCCTCTGGTCATCGACTTTGAGAAGAGGCCTTGTTCCCGCTCCCTTCACCCTTTCAAATACGGTTTCCGGATCGGCCCAAAGAAGGATAAGTGGGCCTATGCCTTTCAGCTTTTTGACATTGCCCGGCCTCAGTATAATTCCCCCGCCGGTAGCGATAACGTGGCTCTCAAGCCCGGACAGCTTCTCCAACAGTATTGTCTCCATGTCCCGGAACTTTTCTTCGCCCTTTTTGGCGAAAATATCATTGATTGTCATGCCCTGTTCATGTTCGATCATGGCGTCCGTGTCGATATAGGTCATTTTCAGCTTTTTGGCAAGAAGCTTTCCTATCTCGGTTTTGCCGACGCCCATGAATCCTATCAAAATTATGTTCATGTTTTAAAGTTTATGCCCCAGACAGGGATCGAACCTGCGACCTACGGTTTAGGAAACCGCCGCTCTGTCCAACTGAGCTACTGGGGCAAGCAAACTCAAGACTCAAAGATCAAAACTCAAAACGAATGTTCGCCCGCCGGGAAACGTCCATCTCTTACATCGGACACATAATTCCCGACAGCTTTCTTCGTCTCGGAATGCAGATCGGCGTATTTCTTTGCGAATTTCGGCATTCCCCTGACGGAAAGGCCCAGAATGTCGTTTATCACAAGGACCTGCCCGTCGCAATGAGGACCGGCTCCGCAGCCTATGACCGGGATCGATACCGACTCTGATATTTTTTTCGCAATGGCAGCCGGGATCATCTCCAGCACAAGGCTGAAAACACCGGCTTTCTCA
>CAYHAH010000034.1:0-3931 GCA_964354575.1 uncultured bacterium | reverse complement strand
AACCCAAGCTGGACAGCCTGGTAGCCGTTCTTTTCCTTCGTCCTCATATTCACGACGGAACACGGACCGGCCTCGATAAGAGTGACCGGCTCCGCGAGACCGCTCTCGCTGTAAATGTGCGTCATTCCGACTTTTTTCCCTATAATTTCAGCCATATTATTTCAACTTTATCTCGATATCCACTCCCGCCGGCAGGTCGAGCTGCATGAGCGCGTCAACCGTCTGCTGGGCGGGATCAAGGATATCTATCATCCT
Organism: uncultured bacterium; assembly: GCA_964354575.1. Lineage (GTDB taxonomy): Bacteria > Margulisbacteria > WOR-1 > CAVSGV01 > CAVSGV01 > CAYHAH01. The sequence goes on along the minus strand of CAYHAH010000034.1, from coordinate 3,676 downwards.
TTTGTGCACCCTTATCTCAAAATGCTCCCGCGATTTCTTGTCAATGTTCGTGGACCTGTTCACGCAGTAAACTTCCTTGTCCGTGGGAAGCGGCACCGGCCCTGATACAACTCCGCCCGCGCGCTTCGCGGTATCGACGATCTTCAAAGCGGACTGGTCGAGCAGTCTGCTGTCGTATGCTTTTAATCTTATCCTTATCTTCTGTCTTGCCATAAAATATTATTTCCCCTGCGCCTTGGAAATTATGCCTTCGGAAATGTTCTTCGGGACTTCCTCGTACCTTAAAAATTCCATCGTATATATGCCTCTTCCCTGCGTCTTTGACCTGAGGGCCGTTGCGTAGCCGAACATGTCGGAAAGCGGGACCTTTGCTTTGACTGTCTGGATGCCCGCATGGGATTCCATGCCTTCGATCTTCCCTCTCCTGCTGTTCAAGTCGCCTATTACATCGCCCATGTATTCTTCCGGCATCTCAACTTCAACGTTCATGACAGGTTCAAGCAGGACCGGCTTTGATTTGTGGAACCCGTCCTTGAACGCCATTGACCCGGCTATCTTGAACGCCATTTCCGAGGAATCCACCTCGTGGAACGAACCGTCGAACAGCGTGACCCTCAAGTCAATTACCGGATAGCCGGCAAGCACTCCCGTCTGCATGGCCTCTACGATACCGTCCTCAACGGCGGGGATATATTCTTTCGGGATCGATCCCCCGACGATCTTATTCACGAATTCAAACTTGCTGCCGGCCGGCAGAGCCTCCACTTTTACCCAGACATGCCCGTACTGGCCCCGGCCTCCCGTTTGTCTTATGAACTTTCCTTCGGCTTCCGCCGCGCCCCTGACAGTTTCCTTGTAAGCGACCTGCGGTTTGCCCACGTTCGCCTCAACCCTGAACTCCCGCAGCAGCCTGTCAACGATGATCTCAAGGTGAAGCTCTCCCATTCCGGAGATGATGGTCTGTCCCGTTTCGGGATCTCCCTTGATCCTGAATGTGGGATCTTCTTCAGCCAGCCGGCCCAGAGCAACGCCGAGTTTTTCCTGGTCGGCCTTTGTCTTCGGCTCTATCGCAACGAATATCACGGGCTCCGGGAACACGATCGCTTCCAGGATGATCGGTTTTGATTCCTCGCATATTGTATCGCCGGTCACGGTTCCCTTAAGTCCGACGGCCGCCGCAATGTCGCCCGCGTGCACTTCCTCGATCTCTTCGCGCTTGTCCGCGTGCATTTGAAGAAGCCTTCCGATGCGCTCCTTCGAATCCTTGGTCGAATTCAGGATATAAGAGCCGGATTTTAATGTCCCGGAATAAACCCTGAAAAATATCAGTTTTCCCACGAACGGATCGGTCGCTATCTTGAACGCCAGCGCCGAGAACGCATCGTCATCTAACGAATGTCTTTCTTCATCTGTCCCTGTTTTGGGATTGAACCCGACAACCGGCGGAACATCTGCCGGCGACGGAAGATATTCAATGATAGAATCCAGCATCGGCTGAATGCCTTTGTTCTTGAAAGCGGTCCCGCATGTGACCGGAATGATCTTGCAGTCATTCGTCAATTTCCTGATCCCGCGTTTTATCTCGTCGTTCTCGAGAGTATGTTTCTCCAGATATTTTTCAAGCAATGCGTCGTCCGCATCCGCCGCGGCTTCGACCAGCTTTTCCCTGTAATGTTTTGCGTCGTTCATGAGTTCGGCGGGGATCTCCTTTACGATCGGATTCGCGCCGAGCTCGTCTTCGTATACTATCGCCTTCATTTCGACAAGATCGACGACCCCGAGGAACTTGTCCTCCGCGCCGATCGGTATCTGCAGCAGGACCGGATGTGCGTTAAGGCGCTCTCTCATCTGCTTCACGCACCTGAAAAAGTCCGCGCCCACCCTGTCCATCTTGTTGATGAAAGCGATCCTGGGAACCTTGTATTTCGTGGCCTGCCTCCAGACGGTCTCTGACTGGGGCTGCACGCCTCCCACGGCGCAAAACACGGCGACCATTCCGTCCAGCACCCTGAGAGACCTCTCCACTTCCACCGTAAAATCAACGTGGCCCGGCGTGTCAATTATGTTTATCCTGTAGCCTTTCCAGGTCGTCGTGATGGCCGCGGAGGTGATGGTTATTCCTCTTTCCCTCTCCTGCACCATCCAGTCGGTGACCGTTGTTCCTTCGTCAACATTGCCGATCTTGTGGATCTTTCCGGAATAGAAAAGTATCCTCTCCGTAGTCGTGGTCTTGCCGGCGTCGATATGAGCGGCGATCCCTATGTTCCTGTATTTTTCTATCGGATGTGTTCTAGCCATATGATATTTTTACCACCTGAAATGCGCAAAGGCCTTGTTAGACTCCGCCATCTTGTGCGTGTCCTCGCGCTTTTTCATCGAAGCCCCGACCCCGTTATAAGCGTCCATTATTTCCGCGGCAAGCTTTTCGATCATCGAATGGCCCTGCCGTTTTCTCGCATTTTCCCTGATCCACTGCATCGAGATCGAAAGCCCCCTGTCCTCGGGGACCTCTATGGGTATCTGGTATGTGGCCCCGCCGACGCGCCTCGGCTTCACTTCCATGAGAGGCCTCGCGTTGTTCAAGGCTTTTTGAAATACCTCAAGCTGCGGCTTCTTTATTTTTTCCGAAGCCATGTCCAGGGCTCCGTAAAAAATGGTCTCCGCAATGCTCTTTTTGCCCTGCCACATCATCTTATTGATGAATTTCTGGGCCTGGACGCTGCCGTAAACTGAGTCCGGCGGAATCTTATTTTTTACGATGTTTCCTCTTCTCGGCATATTATCTCCTGCTTACGCAGCCGCCTTTCCGGCCGCCGCTTTCGGCTTCTTGGCCCCGTACCTTGAGCGGCCCTGTCTGCGGTTCTCCACTCCGCCTGTGTCAAAAGTTCCCCTGACTATGTGGTACCTCACTCCCGGCAGGTCCTTTACCCTTCCGCCCCTTACAAGGACCACAGAATGCTCCTGAAGGTTGTGGCCGACACCGGGGATATAGGCGGATATTTCCATCCCGTTCGTGAGACGAACCCTTGCAACTTTTCTTAATGCTGAATTCGGCTTTTTCGGCGTGGTCGTATAAACCCTCAGGCAAACGCCTCTTCTAAAGGGATTGCCGCCCAGCGCAGGCGCCTTGCTCTTGAATGTCTTACTTTTCCTTCCCATCCTGACCAGCTGGTTTATTGTTGTCATCAGCCTTACTCTCCCTCTCCGCTTGCCGTGGCCGGCCCGCTTAAAATATAAGGAACAAGGTCAAATGACCTGTAATATGAAAAACCCGTCCCCGCTGGAATAAGTTTTCCTATGATGACGTTCTCCTTGAGCCCGTACATTTTGTCGCTGCGTCCCTTTATCGCCGCATCGGTCAGGATCCTGGCCGTTTCCTGGAAAGAAGCAGCCGAAATGAAGGATTCGGTCGAAAGCGACGCCTTTGTTATTCCGAGAAGCACTTCAGTGGCGGTCGCGACCTCGCCTTTTGAGGCGGAATTCACTTTTTCGAGCTCTGTCGCTTCCAGCAGCTCTCCCGGAAGAAGGATGGTGTCGCCGGGATTCACGACCCTGACCTTGCTTGTCATCTGTCTCACGATGACCTCTATGTGCTTGTCATTTATGGAAACCCCCTGGCCCCGGTATATCTTCTGTATCTCGCCAACGAGGAAAGTCTGCACCGCCTGCTTGTTCA
>CAYHAH010000033.1:0-15603 GCA_964354575.1 uncultured bacterium | reverse complement strand
TCGATGAACCGGTCAGGCAGGCCGATCCGCACGAGTTTTGAGCCCTTCGCGTCATTATCAGCCATCCACTCCGCGACAGAGCTGCCAAAACCTCCCACAATGCTGTGCTCCTCGATCGTCACGACCACTTTGAAAGTCGAGAATATTTTCTTTAGAAGTCCTTCATCCAGAGGTTTTACAGTGTGGAAGCTCACGACCTGCGCAGAAACCCCGGATCTTTTCAGCCTTTCGCCGGCCTCTGCCACCATCGGAAGAACGCATCCGGTGCTGAGCAGGCACACATCCTTTCCCTCCGTCAGGACTATCGCTTTCCCGATCCTGAAATCAGGAGTGCCGTTGTGTACCGCAGGCTCACCCTTTTTCCCCAGTCTTATGTAAACGGGGCCTCCGTCGGAGACCGCTGCCCTTAACGCCATACGGACCTCGGCGGGATCGCCCGGGCAAACGATCTTCATGTTCGGCAGGACCCTGAGAAGAGCTATGTCGTCGCATGAATGGTGCGTGGGCCCGAGTTCAGCGTAGGAAAGTCCGCTCCCTGTTCCCACCAGCACGGCGGGGACATTGTGGTAGCAGATGTCGATCTTGATCTGCTCAAGGCATCTTATCGTTATGAACGGAGTGATAGTGTACGCCACCGGGACCATGCCCGAGAGCGCCATTCCGCCGGCCATGCTTATCATATTCGCCTCCGCCACCCCGCAGTTGTAGAACCTGTCGGGAGCGCATTCTTTTATCTTGTCAAAAAGCCTGTTGCCTATGTCGGCGGAAAGAACGACAAGCTTCTTGTTCTCCTTTGCAAGTGAAAGCAGCTCGAATATGAAAGCGTTCCTCATTTTTGTCTCAGCTCCTTCAGCGCCATCTCCTTTTCCTCGGCAGTGGGTATGCGGTAGTGCCAGTCGTTGTCGTCCTCCATGAACGAAACGCCTTTCCCTTTCACGGTATTGGCTATGATTACCGACGGTTTGCCTTTTACCGAGGATATTTTTTTCAGCACTTTTGTAAGCTCTGCAAAGTCGTGTCCATCCACTTCGTAAGCCGCCCATCCGAATTTTTCCCATTTCTCGCGCAAAGGACGTATGGACATTATCTCCTCGCTCCTGCCGGTGGCCTGCCATTTATTGAAATCGATCACGGCAACGAGATTATCGACTTTCTTTGCCGGCGCGAAAAGCGCTGCTTCCCAGACCGAGCCCTCATTGCATTCCCCGTCGCTCATAAGGACGAACACCTTGTGGTCCTTCTTTTGCATCCTTGCCGCAAGCGCCATGCCCAGTCCGAGAGAGAGGCCGTGGCCGAGAGATCCGCTCCCCACCTCTACACCGGGCAGACAGCCCGGACCCGGATGTTCAGTGACGATGCTGCCTTCTTTCCCCATAAGCCTGAGTTGCTTTTCATTAAAAAACCCTCTCTGGCAAAGAACGGAGTAAAGCGCCGCGGCCGCATGTCCTTTGCTCAATATGAAGCGGTCCCTGTCGGGATCGTCCGGCCTCTTGGGATCGATGGACATCGCGGTCCAGTACAGAGCTACCAGTATGTCGACGCAGGAAAGCGACGAGCCCAGGTGTGCGACACCACAGTCAAATGACAGCCCAATGACCATCGCTCTCACCTGACGGGCAATGGATTTCAGCTCTTTAATATCGGTATCTTTTTTATTCATAATCTTGTCTGTTCAGATCAATGATCGAGCTAACTCTTATAAAAAGCTTCGATCTTAGCGACCACATATGCCAGGTCCTCTTCCTTTAGGCCGTGATAGACCGGTAGGCTCAATATCGTCTCGGCCTGCTTTTCGCAGACCGGAAAATCGCCTTTCTTGTAACCGTAGACCTTCGAAGCTTTCTGCATATGGATCGGTATCGGATAATGCACCCTGGTGCCTATCCCTTTCCATTCAAGGTACTCCTTGAGCTTGTCCCTGTCCTCCACCTGCACGATGAAAGTATGGAAAACCTGCTTCTCGCCCTCTTTCTCGGCGGGCACTTTGCAGACATTCTTGAGGTTCTCGATATAGAACCTGGCATTCTTTATCCTGGCCTCGATCCATTCATCCAGATATTTAAGCTTCACATTGAGTATGGCCGCCTGAATGGTGTCCAGCCTGCTGTTGTAACCCCAGAGATCGGATTCGTTGCGGTTCTTCAATCCGATGTTCCTCAGCTGGACGAGCGTCAGGTACAGTTTTTCATCATCGGTAACGACCGCCCCGCCGTCCCCGCACGCATTGAGCGTCTTCAGGGGATGGAAGCTGAGACATCCCGCATCACCGATAGATCCCGCCTTTTTGCCGCAGTACTCGGCGCCTATGGCCTGTGCGGTGTCCTCGATGACACGAAGGTGGTTCTTTTTCGCGATCTTCATGATCGGCCCCATGTCCGCCGGTTTGCCTGTCAGATGAACAGGGATGATAGCTTTGGTCTTCTTCGTGATCTTCTCCTCGATAAGGCCGGCATTTATGTTCAAGTCGTCCCCGACGTCCACAAAAACCGGCTTTGCTCCTGCCCCGACTATTACGGATGCAGTAGCCAGGTATGAATTGGGCGCCGTGATGACCTCATCTCCGGGGCCGATGCCGTAGGCTTTTAGCGAGAGGAACAGCGCGTCTGTACCGGAATTCACTCCAACCGCGAATTTTGTGCCGCAATAGCTTGCTATCGCCTCTTCAAGTTTTTCTACCTGCTTCCCAAGAATGAAATCGGCCCTGTCTATGACGCCTTCCACCGCTTCCAAAACCTCTTTTTTTATCACGGCGTGCTGCGCGGCAAGGTCTACATATGGAATGTTCGGCATAACTCACCTTCCTTTATAAAATTGCATCACCTTATCGATAACATATTGAAGTTCTTCGTCTGTCAGATGCTGATGGGCCGGGAACGTGATGATCGAAGCACAGTCGCTTTCCGTTTTCGGGAAATCGCCCTTGCTGTATCCCAGTTCCCTGCAACACTTCTGGTATGGCAGTGGTATCGGATAATGTATCTTCGCTTCGATGCCGTTATCGATACAGTGTTTTAAAAGCCCGTCCCTGTCCTTCGCCCTTACCATATATAGATGGAAAACGTGTCGTATATTCGAGTGGCGACGCGGAACATCAATGAGTCCCGGAAGCTTTGAGAACGCTTCATCAAGCTTCCTGGCGTTGGCTATACGGCGGTCGGTTATCTTTTTCACGTCGCCGATCATTCGGAGCGCCACGACCGCCTGGAGGGTATCCATCCTGCTGTTTACGCCGAATATCTCAACCTCATCCCTGCCGACAAGACCATGGTTCCTCAGGAGCCTGAGCTTCGAGTTCATTTCGGCCGAATCGGTCGTGATCATGCCTGCGTCGGACCAGACGTTGAGGTTCTTCAGCGGGTGGAAACTGAACGTGCCGGTGTCGCCGAACGATCCAGCCTTTTTACCGCTTATGTCCGCATCTATCGCGCAGCATGAATCCTCGACAACTCTAAGTTTGTGTTTTTTTGCGATGTCCAGTATCGCATACATGTCCGGCGCATTGCCTGTGAACCAGACCGGCATTATCGCCTTTGTCCTCCCGGTCACGGCCTTTTCGATAAGCGCGGGATCCATCACGAACTCGTCATTGACGTCCACAAGTACAGGTCTTGCGCCGGTCGCGGCTATCGCGCCTGCCGAAGCTATGAAGGTTTCGGCGGATGTGATCACTTCATCGCCGTGACCGATGCCCATGGCTTTCAGCGAGAGGATCAGCGCATCAGTGCCTGAATTGACCCCGATCGCATGCTTCACGCCTATCAGTCTTGCGAACTTGGATTCGAATTCTTCCAGTTTTTTGCCGAGGGTGAAGTCCCCTGTCTTGACAAATTCCTTCAGGTCATCGAATATCATGTCGGTGTAAGAATTGGAGCGGTCCTCTCCCGGGCCCGCCTGCCTGAATTGCCTCTCAAGATAAGAGAATGGGACTTTCATCGTTTACCGCCTTTTATTTCAATTTGACCGACTGCATCACCTTGATATTGCAGTACCGGATGTCATCAGGATCGGATATCTTCCCGGCCTTATACGCCGCCACCAGGTCTTTCACCGCGTCCTCCACGGATCTTTTTGCAGCGAAACCCAGCTCCTTTTTGATCTTCTCGGAAGAAACATGGTACGATCTGTTGTCGTTGGTCGGCGTGGTCAATATCTCCAGGTCCTTGTGCATTTCCCTCGTCACGACCTTCTTAACGGTCTGCGCTATATCCTTCATTTTCATGTTGTCCCAGCCGGCATTGAATATCTTCCCGTCGATCTTTTCATCCGGATATTCAAGCGTTTTAACGTAGAGGTCGGTCATGTCCTCAATATGGATGTTCGGTCTTTTCTGCTCGCCGCCAAAGACCGTGATCTTGCCCTTATTGACCGCCGAATTGGTGAGGATATTGACCGAAAGGTCGAGCCGGAGCCTTGGCGAATATCCGCAGACCGTGGCCGGCCTTAAAATAAGCACAACGAATCCGGGCGAGCGCTGCTTCAGAAGATACTCCTCGCACAATGCTTTATATTTTGAATAATCGGTGAGAGGCTCAAGCTTAAGGTCCTCCGTGACGTTCTCCTCTTCTTTTATGCCGTAAACGCTGGAGCTTGAAGCATAGATGAATCTTTTCACGCCAAGTCTTTTGGAGATATCAACGAGACTTATGAACGCGTCATAGTTGATCGATTTGCCCAGCGCCGGATCAAGTTCATAGCTCGGATCGTTGGATATGCATGCCAGATGAATGACCGCGTCGATGCCTTTCAATTCTTTTTCAAGGAGCGCCCTGTCCCTGATATCGCCTTTTACCTGCCTGAGGTTGGGATCATCCTTGACCGCGTCAAGCACATGCTCCCCGTAAATATAAAGATCGAGCACCGTGACCTTGTAGCCCTTCTTTAGAAGCTTGGGGATCAGGACCGAGCCAACATATCCCGCCCCGCCCGTAACAAGAATGTTTTTTATCCTGGTCATGTTCAACCTCTTATTTCAACAGCCGAGTGATGTATTTCTTCATGTCCACGACATCGACAGGAGCCCTGTTGCAAACGATCTGGACCTTCAGCGCGCCTACGGCGTTGCCGATGAACGACACAAGGTCCAGCGGCAGTTTTTTCGCCATGCATGGAGCAGTATAAGCGAAAAGCGCATCGCCGGCCCCGACGCGGTCCACGATCTTTGAGGCAAATGCCGGGGATTCATGGAACCCTGTCTTTTTGTCGTAATCCAGCGATCCCAGGTGCCCGCGTGTTACCATAAGGTTGTCAAAATCGTTCTTTTCGACCATGTCTTTCATGATCGATCTCAGGTCGTCGTGCTTGCTGTGGGCGGCAAGCCTTATTTCCGGCTCATCAACCGTTACATAATCGGCGCGCGGGTATTTGGTTATCAGATTAAAGCCTGTGTTCGCGCTGTTGGTCTGCACGTTCAGGGCCAGGAACCTGGATTTCTTGCATATCAGGTCCACCAGTTTTTTATTCAGAAAGCCGTGCCCGAAATCAGAGACGATCACCAGGTCGTAATCGGCGATGATCTTATCAAGGTATCTGATCACTTCATTCTCCGGATCCTGAGGAAGCGGCAGATCGTTAAGATAGCATATTTCGAACAATTTCTGATTTGATACGGTGCTGACGAACCTTCGCTTAACGGTTGTAGGAGCATCGTCCCTATAAAAGAAATTGTGGACAATATTGGGCTGAAGATGCTCTACGATGAATTTTTCGTGGGTGTCCTTGCGGCCAAGCATGCTCACCAGGTGCACTTCGCTGCACAACTGGGCCGCGTTGTTCGCCGTGGCGAAAACGCCTCCCGCGAAAGATTCCTCTTCCATATATTTGCTTACGACCAGATGCTCTTTAAGTGATTTCCCCATTGCCTCGCAATAATGGTACTGATCGACTATCGCATCTCCTATGACGAGGGTCTTGAGGCTTTTCGCGGACCCCAGATGATCAACGATCATATCCAACGGATATTTCCCGCCTATTTCAAGCAGATACCGCCTTATCTCGGCGGGAAAGACATCCAGATATTCATTGATGAGTTTTGACGAACTGAAGGTGATATCATATGTAAAAGAGATCTTTCCTCCGACCGACCGTACAGCCGCCTCCTCTTCGCCGATCTTTCCGGTAACATCCCTTTCTTTTTTCTCGTATTCCTGGCCTTTTACGTACACGTCGGGTTTTATCGCTTTTATCGCGTCCACCGCGGTCGGATGATGATCTATGGCCACATAGTCAACGCTTCCAATGGCGGCGAGCGTCTCCGCTCTCAGATTTTCGTTGAATATCGGCCTGCCGGGGCCGCGCTTCACGAACTTGTCCGCGGTGACCGTAACAATTAGCACATCGCCTTCTTTTTTTGCGGAAGTCAGGTGCCTGACATGCCCGGGATGGATAAGATCGAACACCCCGTGGCAGTGGACTATCTTCTTGCCCTGTTTCTTAAGGTCAGCCGTTATATCTTTCAATTCCTCTAAGGTCTTTATCTTTCCGTATACATCGCTCATAAATCTCTCCTTATTTAGAAAGGTAACGGAACCAGTCCCTGGTGGCGATCTTTATGGTCTTTGGGGTCCACACCGGGGCATGCCGCCAATAGTCAATATTTTCCAGCAATATCTTTATCCCCTTTTCGAGAGGGACCTTCGGCCTCCAGCCCAGCGCCTTTTTGATCTTTGATATGTCCGCATAAGTGCATTCGGGCTCTCCCGGCCTTTTTGGTATGCGAGTGATCTGTCCGCCAAGAAGTTTAATAAGCGCATTGACGCTGTAGGTATGATCGCTGCCGACGTTGAATATCTGCCCGGCAATTTTCGATCGGGCGGCCGCCATGAAGGCATCCACCACATCCGTGACAAAAGTAAAGTCCCTCGTCTGGGTCCCGTCGCCTACAACGGTAAATGGTTTGCCGCCCAGTTTCTGGGCAAGAAAGACGCCGAATACCGCGCCATAAGTGCCGGACGTCCTGGAGCGGGGGCCGTAAACGTTGAACATCCTCAGAGAGACCAGCGGTATCCTGTACACTTTGCCCCAATGAAGAGCTATTTGTTCGCCCAGGTACTTTGTCAGGGCATAAGGATATTCCGGCCTGATCTCGGCGGTCTCGGGTGTTGGATATTTATCCGGTATGCCATAGCAGGAGGAAGAAGCGGCATATACGAATTTCTTAAGGTGCGGACACACTTCTCTGACTATCTGCATCACGCTCATTGTGCCGTCAACGTTGGAGCGGAAATAACCCTCCGGATCAACGATGGATGGCACTATGTCAGCGAGCGCCGCAAGATGGAACACATATTTCGCGCCCCTGAAATATTTGATTATTTTCTTCCTGTCATTGATGTCCGCTATAACGATCTTAAGCCGTGGATGTTTTTTGAAGCTTTCCAGGTTCTGCAATCTGCCCGTCGTGATGTTATCAATGACCGCTACATCATAACCTTCTTTAATCAGCCTTTCCGCCAGATGGCTGCCTATGAACCCGGCTCCGCCGGTTATTACGACTTTATCCTTCATCTCCGTTGACCCCCCAGTACACTTCGCTCAATTTCTCGGCTATATTTATGGACCTGAATCCGTTGGCGGACCGCTTCTTTTCCGCGATCAAGATCAGGGCATCATGATCGTTGACCTCGCTTATGTCATGCGCCCGCTTATAACTGAACCCTTTCAAAGCAAGCTCGACGATGTCCGCCAGGCTGCTTCCTCCCAGGACCACGAATCTCTTCTGTCCCCGGTTATATTCATCCAGCACTATCTTTGCTATCTCTTCCTTGACCATGGTGACCAGATTGACCGTTTTTATTATGTATTGATAGGATTTAGTCGCTTTCTCCGCGAGCCCCTTGGGCGTAAGGATATATTCAACTTTCTTGGGGTTAAGGTTCTTTGTTTTGATGAGGCCTCTCCTGATGAGGCGTTTTACGATGATATTGACAGCGCCCAGTGAAAACCTGGTCCTTTGAGAGAGGTCCCTCTGCGTGAGGCTGTTCTCCCTGGATATCTCGTCGATTATTTTCAGCTCTTTTTCATTGACCATGCTTAATGTTCACTTTATGTTCAAATAATGAACATTATAGCACTCAGGGATAGGCTGTCAAGCGAATATTTAGGAAAGGATGTTCTTTATAACGCCCCGGATATCATCCCCGGCCTTAAACAGGTATGTACTGCAACCTGACTCCTTGCCGGCCTGGATATCCGTTCCGCTGTCCCCTATGAACCAGGAGGAGGCAAGATCGATATCATGCTCTTTAGCCGCCTGTTTGAACAAGCCTGTGCGCGGTTTTCTGCAATCGCACCCGTCATCCGGATGATGCGGGCAGAAATACACCTGATCAATATGCGCGCCTTGCTTTTCAAGTTCTTTAAGCATCCTTGCGTTGATATCCTGCACTTCTTCAAGAGTTACCATCCCCCTGCCCACGCAGGATTGGTTGCTGATCACGTATATGGGGATCTTTTTTTTGTTGATCAGCTTGATGGCATCGATCACTCCAGGAAGGAACTCGAACTCATCCCACTTAAGGACAAATCCGCTTTCAGTCCTTTTATTGATGACTCCGTCCCTGTCCAGGAATATCGCTTTCAAATCCTGCCCGCGCGAATCTCTTTCATAAGGAAGAGCTTGATGAGATGTTCAAGTATAAGATGGATATCCTCGATACGCTCCATGTTCTTTGAGGGCGCTACAAGGCATATTTTGGCGTGGCGCCTGAGCTTGCCCCCGTCAAATCCGGTGAAGCCAATGGTTGCGGCCCCCACGGAATTCGCGTACTTTACGGCCTTTATCACATTGGGCGAGTTGCCGCTGCCGGTGAACACTATCACAATATCGCCTTTCTCGATGATGTTTTCGATCTGGGATTTGAACATGTCTTCATAGGAAGTGTCGTTGCTGAAAGCGGTCATAAGCGGAACATTGTCCGTTAATCCGATGACCCTGAAGCGTTTTTTACCCGATACCATCGTTCCTTTTGAGAGATCGCAGACAAAATGAGAAGCCGTGGCAGCGCTCCCTCCGTTCCCCATTATAAAAATGTGTTTGCCTCTTTTGTAAGCTTTCTTAAGTTCCCCGACGATCTTTTCGATCACATGGAGCGGAAGTTTATCGATACTATTGACCAGATCGTTCAAATAATTCTTGGCATGTTCTTTAAGCACTTTTATTCCCCCTTGAAATATTCTATCGTCTTACGCAACCCTTCCTCCAGACCGACCTCGGGCGCCCATCCCAGCTCCTTCTTTGCTCTCGAGATATCCGGCCGCCTCTGTTTGGGATCGTCCTGCGGCAAAGGCTTGTAAGCGATCTTGGACCTGCTTCCGGTCAATTCCAATATCACTTTCGCAAAATCGATCACTTTCAGCTCTTTCGGGTTTCCAAGATTGACCGGCTCAGAAATCTTTGAGCTCATCAATTTATATATTCCGGCGACCATGTCCGACACGTAGCAAAAGCTCCTGGTCTGGGTGCCGTCACCGTAAACGGTCAGCGCCTGTCCGGTCAATGCCTGCTTTATGAAATTAGGGACAACTCTCCCGTCGTCAAGCCCCATTCTGGGCCCGTATGTGTTGAATATCCTTGCTATCCTTGCATCAACAAGTTTTTCTCTCCGGTATGCCGAAGTCAGGGCTTCGGCGAAACGTTTCGCTTCGTCATACACTGATCTCGGGCCGATAGGATTAACGTTACCGAAATATCCCTCATCCTGGGGGGAGACTTTCGGGTCGCCGTAAACCTCCGAAGTCGAAGCCAGCAGGAATTTCGCTTTCTTTTTTTTCGCGAGTTCCAGAAGATTTTTTGTGCCTGCGGAGCCGACATCGAGCGTTTCCAGGGGATAATTCATGTAATCGACCGGGCTGGCCGGAGAGGCAAAATGGAGTATTTGATCGATCCTGCCCGCGATCTTGAGGGGCTTTACGACATCGTGTTTCAGGAACTCAAATCTCCTGTTCTGCATGTTTTGCTTGATGTTCTTGATGTTGCCGGTAAGGAGATTGTCAACGCATATTACATAGTGGCCTGCCCCCAGAAGGAAGTCGCAGAGGTGCGATCCGATAAAACCGGCTCCGCCCGTGACGAGTATTTTCAATTATCTCCCTACCCCGAAATATTTAAAACCGAGCTCTTTCATCCTCTTCGGGCTGTAAATATTCCTGCCGTCAAAGATCACCGGGGATCTCATCAATGACTTTACCCTGTCAAGGTCCAGCTCCCTGAATTCCCCCCACTCCGCCGCAACAACTGCCGCATCGGCTTTTTTCACGGCGTCATATGCGGTATCGCAAAATACAACGCCGTCCAGGAGTTTTTTTGCCTTGACGGAAGCAACGGGATCGTACGCCGCCACTTTTGCGCCTTTCCTTCTAAGCTCCCGAATTATGTCCAGTGCCGGCGCGTCGCGCAGGTCATCCGTTTCAGGCTTGAAGGAGAGGCCAAGCACCCCGATGGTCTTGCCCTTGAGTGATTTCAATACCTCCTCCATTTTTTCGATTATCATCTTCCTCTGCTCTTCGTTCGTCCTGTTGACCGCGATCAATATCTGGGGATCGTAGCCGCTGATCTTTGCCAGGTGGATGAGAGCGGAAACATCTTTCGGCAGACAGGAGCCTCCGTAGCCGATCCCGGCATTCAGGAATTCCCTGCCTATGCGCTTGTCCAGCCCCATGCCGTACGCGACCTCAACGACATCGGAGCCGACCTTCTCGCAGATGTTCGCTATTTCATTGATGAAAGATATTTTCGTGGCAAGAAATGAATTCGAGGCATACTTGATGAGTTCCGCGCTTTTCACCGTCGTGAAGATGATGTGCGCGTTCAGCGGCCTGTAGAGTTCCGTGATGACGTTGAACGCCCTGCTGTTTGGCGCGCCGATGACTATCCTGTCCGGCGACATGAAATCGGAAACGGCGGTGCCTTCCCGCAAAAATTCAGGATTGGATACTACAGCGAAGTTCTTCTCGGGGACCCCTTTTTCAACAAGTATCTTCGTTACGATATCGCCCATCCCCACCGGCACCGTGCTTTTGTTGACAATGACCTTGAACTTCTTATCCATCCTGCCGTCGGACTTCAGCGTCAGCGCTATCTGTCTTGCGACATCGATCACGGCGCTCACGTCCGCTTCTCCGTTCTCATGCGGAGGCGTGCCGACAGCGATGAAAATGACTTCCGATCTTTTTATGCCTTCCTTCACTTTTGTCGTGAAATCGATGCGTCCTGCTTTATTGTTTTTTGAAACCAGCTCTTTCAGTCCCGGCTCATAAAAAGGTATGACGGATCTTTTCAGGCTTGAGATCCTTGTTCTGTCCTTGTCAACACAGATGACGTCGTTGCCGAGGCCCGCCAGACAGGCTCCCGTGACAAGACCCACGTATCCGGTGCCGATAACGCAAATTTTCATGGCCTATGCTCCTAAAGCTTTCCGCTGAAGGGCTATTATGCCTTTTATCCCGGCTGCCCCGAGGTCCAGAAGATCATCAAGTGTTTTCTTGGAGAACGGGATAAGCTCGGCGGTTCCCTGGACTTCGACGAATTTTCCCGACTCCGTCATTACCACGTTCATGTCCACGTCCGCACGGGAATCCTCCTCATAGTTCAGATCAAGATATTTGTCCTCTCCCAAAACTCCGACGGAAGTGGCCGCCAGAAACTCCTTTATGGGGTTCTTCTTGATCTTCCCTTCAGCCAAAAGCTTCCCTAAAGCGTCGTATAATGCCACGAAAGACCCTGTGATCGAAGCCGTCCTTGTGCCTCCGTCCGCCTGGATAACATCCGCGTCGATCAAAATGGACATCTCTCCCATCGCATCCAGGTCAACAACGGCTCTCAAAGCCCTGCCGACAAGCCGCTGTATCTCAAGCGACCTGCCCTTGACCTTGCCGTAATGCGTGTCCCTGGAGACTCTTTCAGCGGTCGAGCCGGGTATCATAGAATATTCCGCGGAGACCCATCCGCCGCCGGAACCCTTTCTGTGGTTGGGGACGCTGTCTTCAATGATGGCAGTGCAGATGACCTTTGTGTCTCCGCATTCGATCAGCACGGATCCATCCGGATATTTCAGATAGTTCCGTGTTATGGTTATTTTCCTTAATTCATCGGCCTTACGGCCGTCCAGGCGATTCGTCACCTTAAACATCACCCCTTCGTTTCACTCAGGGCAAGCCCTCGATTTATCTCTCTTTTGTTCCGGATTCCTGAGGCGTTCCCGTTACGAACCTCCCGAGTCTTGTCCTGCCGGCTTTTACGGATCTCAGGATCCTGCTGGAAGTCGCTTCCAGGTTCGAGAGCACCTCATCGGCATATTTATCCGCGCCCATGCGGACCTCTTTTGCGATCTTATAGGCGCTTTCAATGATCTCGGTCGCCCTGTCTTCGCTGTCAACGGCCGGGAGCCCTTTTTTCACCTTTTCCACTTCTTCGCGCGCTTCGGCAAATTCTATTGTCTCCTGTTTTGGCGGCGCGGTTCTCTTGCCTATGGCATTCTTTACGAGGTCCCCTCCGCCCTGCGCTACCAGCCTTATTTTATCCACGACCTGAAGGACTTTTTCCTCGTTGATCACCGTTTTCTTTGTGAGAGGTATCCTAAACCCCTCCAGTATCATTGATTCAAGGGTATCAAGAAGCCCCAGTATTTCCATATTAATTCCCTCCTTGCCTAAGTTTATTTGCCACTATTTTTGGAACAAGACCTGAAACGTCCCCCCCCAGCGATGAAATTTGCTTCACCAGGCTTGAACTGAGATATGAGTATTTATAATCGGTCATGATGAAAACCGTTTCTATGTCGGGGCGCATCCTTAAATTCGTGAGGGCCATCTGGAATTCGTAGTCAAAATCCGACACCGCCCTGAGCCCTCTTACTATGACGCGGGCTTTCTTTGACGCGGCATAATCAACAAGCAGGCCGTCGAAGCTGTCAACTTTCGCTTTTTTGATATGGCGGACGGCGGCTTTCAGCATAACTTCGCGGTCATCGATGTCAAAATAAGGGGTCTTTTCGGGGTTAACGATGATGGCCACATAAACGAGATCGAATATTTTTGCCGCCCTCTCGATTATGTCGACATGCCCGTTGGTTACAGGATCAAAACTGCCCGGATAGACCGCTATCTTCATCTAACCCCCCAAAGAATAAAAAGAAAGGACCGTGTCCCCATATCTTGCATCCCTGAACTTCACCAGTTTTCCGTAAGAATCCGAGACCTTGTCCCTGATGCTGTGCTCGGCCACTACCACTCCTTCATCATCAACTATTTCCGTGCCCGCCAGCTCAACCAATGTTCCTTCAAGCATGGGGCTTCCGTATGGAGCCCCTATGAACACTATATCAAATTCACCCTTGGCCTTATCGATCACCCTCAAGGCCTTGATGACATCAAGGCAGTAAACTTCCGACCTGTCCGAAAAACCCGCGAGAGCTAAATTTTCCCTCAGCGTCTGGACGATCTTCCTGTCAAACTCCACAAAGATCGCAAGACTGGCTCCGCGGGACAGGGCTTCTATCCCGACAGATCCCGTTCCGGCGAACAGATCGAGGAACCTGGCTCCCGGATTTTTCCTGACAAGGATGTTGAAAAGGGCCTCTTTAACCCTCCCCGTCAGCGGCCGCAGCCTCTTGTCTTTTGAAAGCTTCGGGAAACGCAGCTTCTTGCCCTTAGCAAGACCGGCTATTACTCTCACTCCAGCTTATTCCCCCAAATTTTAATGTTGTAATTTTGAGGAGAAAAGCCCTTCCCTATCAGAAGCAAAGCCGCTTCCCTGGCTTCTCTTATTATTTCCTCGTCTTTGATTATATCAGCTACCCGGAAATTTGGCAAACCCGACTGGCGGACGCCCAAAAACTCGCCGGGCCCCCTGAGTCTCAAGTCCGCCTCGGCTATCTTAAAGCCGTCCGTCGTCCTGAGCATGGCATCTATCCTCGCCTTTGCCGTTTCACTGCCGGAATTTCCCGTCAGGAAGCAGTACGACTGCTCGGTCCCTCTTCCTATCCTGCCGCGGAGCTGGTGAAGCTGGGAGAGGCCGAAACGTTCGCTGTGTTCTATGATCATGATGGTTGAATTGGGCACGTCTATTCCCACTTCTATCACGGTCGTTGAAACAAGAATATTGATCTTTTTGCCGAGAAAATCGGTCATTATTCTGTCCTTGCTCTCTCCCTTTATTCGTCCGTGGATAAGTCCGATCTCGTATTCGGGGAATATCTTTTTCAGGACTTGCGCTTCTTCCTCCGCGGCCTTGAGGTCGATCTTCTCCGATTCCTCCACCAGGGGGCATACGACATAGGCCTGTCGCCCCGCCGCGATCTGTTCCCTTACGAATTCATACAGCTTGGCCCTTCCTTTGTCCTGAACATACCTTGTAATGATCCCGGTCCTGCCGGGAGGCATCTCGTCAATGACCGACCTGTCAAGGTCTCCATATAATGTAAGCGCAAGCGTTCTCGGTATGGGGGTCGCCGTCATGACCAGCAGGTCGATGTTCCTGCCCTTCCGGCGCAGTTTGGCCCTCTGTTCAACCCCGAAGCGGTGCTGTTCGTCTATCACAACGAGGCCGAGATTCCCGAATTTTACGGGATCTTCTATCAGCGCATGGGTGCCGACGATTATGAGCGGTTCTCCCCTGTTTAATTTTTCGATAGTCTCTTCCCTTGAATCTTTCTTCGATCCGGTCAATAAATGCACTTCGATCCCGATCTCGTCGACCATGCTCTTAATTTTATGGAAATGCTGGTTCGCGAGAATTTCAGTGGGCGCCATCACCGCAGCCTGATAGCCGCTCTGAACGGCGACGACCATCGCGTACAGGGCGACCACGGTCTTGCCGCATCCCACGTCTCCCTGGAGAAGACGGGACATGACCCTTTTTGCTTTCATGTCGGCTGTTATGTCCTCAATGACCCTTTGCTGGGCTTTCGTGAACGAGAACGGCAGTAACTTTTTGAATTTATCGACCAGATCTCCTTCCGTATCAAAAGATATGCCCGTGTTCTCGTCTTTCTGCTTTTTGTTGTAGAGAAGGCCGAGCTGGAACGCAAAAAGTTCATCGAAGGCGATCCGGCGCCTTGCTCCGGACAATTTGGCCGGGTCAGAGGGAAAATGGAGGGTCAATATCGATTCCTGAAGCGGCTCCAACTTGAACTTTTCTTTAATGAACTCGGGCAGAGGATCCGCGATCGACTTGAGTCGCTGGTCAAGGGCGGCCTTTATTATGCGCCGCAGGATCTTCTGTGTCATGCCCTCCGTGAGGCCGTATACCGGAACTATCAGGTCGCTCCTGTTGTTGTCGCCGATAATGTCAAAGTTCCTCGGACTGAAGATCATTCCGCCGGAATAACGGTCCAGTTCAAGTTTGCCGGATATGAAGAGAGAAAGCCCGGGCTGAAGGACTTTTATCAAATAAGGCTGGTTGAACCAGACAACATTAACGCTTCCGGAGGCGTCCTTTACGACGCCTTTTATTATAGAAAAATTCCTTTTCGTGCGGCTGGCGGATACCTTGACTATTTCAGCTTTGATTATGGATTCATGCCCCGGCACAAGGCCCGAGATCGGTTTCGGGAACCGCCTGTCCTCATATTCGCGCGGAAAGTAATAGATCAGGTCTTCAACCGTTTC
>CAYHAH010000032.1:0-7576 GCA_964354575.1 uncultured bacterium | reverse complement strand
GGGCATGTTGATCACGGGAAAACAAAGCTTCTTGACGCGATAAGAAAGACGGACGTGATGGCGACAGAGGCCGGCGGGATAACCCAGCACATTGGAGCTTATCAGGTGGTAGTTAAAGGCAAAAAAGTGACTTTTCTTGATACGCCCGGCCACGAAGCTTTCACGGCGCTGAGAGCGCGGGGGGCCAAAGTTACCGATATTGCCGTGCTCGTTGTAGCCGCCGATGACGGGATAATGCCGCAGACGATCGAAGCTATTAACCACGCAAAAGCCGCGGGAGTGCCGATAATAGTCGCCATAAACAAGATAGATAAGCCCGAAGCTGATGTCGAACGCGTGAAAAAGCAGCTGACGGAGCATGAACTTGTCCCCGAAGAATGGGGAGGGAAAACCGTCGTTGTGCCGATATCCGCCAAGCAGGGCACCGGGATCGATGAGCTGCTCGACATGATACTCCTGACCGCCGAGATACTGGAATTAAAAGCCAATCCCGCGAGGGCGGGCTCCGGGATAGTCATAGAGGCGAAACTTGACAAAGGAAGAGGTCCTGTCGCGACGGTCCTTATCGGCAACGGCAAACTCGAGATAGGCGACACTTTTTATGCCGGGGGAGTCTCCGGGAAAGTAAGGGCTTTGATCGACGACAAGGGCAAGAACATAAAAAAGGCCCTCCCGTCGCAGCCTGTTGAAGTGCTAGGAGCTGAGAGCGTGCCTGTACCCGGGGAGCCGTTCAGGGTGGTCCATGACGATCAGACGGCGAGAAAACTTTCCGAGAAAAAACGGCTTGAGATCGAACAGGCAAAACAGATGAGAGGAAAGGTGCTTTCTCTTGAGGACTTTTCGCGGACGGTGAAGGAAGGCATAAGAAAGGACCTGAACATCATCCTCAAGGCCGATGTACAGGGCTCCATAGAGGCGATCAAAAATCTTCTTCAAAATCTCTCAACATCCGATGTGAGAGTGAACATGATCCACAGCAACGCGGGAGGGGTATCCGAGAGCGACGTGATGCTCGCGCTCGCGTCAAAGGCGATAATCATCGGGTTCAACGTTTCTTACGAAGGCAGGGCGAAGCTCCTGGCCGATGACGAGGGAGTGGACACGAGGATATACAATATAATCTACCAGATCGCGGATGACGTTAAGGCCGCGATGAACGGCATGCTTGAACCGGTCAAGGAGGAGGTCATTCTCGGGCACGCCTCGGTCAAAGCGCTCTTCAAGTATTCGAAGGTCGGTGTCATCGCCGGCTGCATAGTGAAGGACGGAAAGATGCAGAGAGGCGCATTTATTAGAATTTTGAGGGAAGGTAAGAAGATATATGAAGGGCGGCTCGAATCGCTCAAGAGGTTCAAGGAAGACGCCAAGGAAGTGCTGACCGGCTTTGAGTGCGGGATATCCGTCCCGGCTTATGCGGATTTTGCCGAGGGCGACATAATAGAGTGTTTTGAAATAAGGACTACCGCAAGGAAACTGTAATGGCCAGAGCAGACAGGGTAGCAGAACTTATCAAGCAGGAAGTGAGCGACATAATCTCAAGAAGGCTCAGCGATCCCCGCATAGGATTCACTTCGGTCACATCCGTTGACATAGGCAGCGATCTTAAGAACGCAAAGATATATGTCAGCATTTACGGCGCGCCGCAGGCCAAGAAGGACACGATGGCTGCGCTTATTTCAGCCACAAGATTCATCCGCGGAGAGCTTGCCGGCAGGCTTCAGCTCCGCGATGTTCCCGAGATCATTTTCAGGGAGGATGATTCGATCGAGAAGGGAGCCAGGGTATTCGAGATAATCAACAAGCTGCACAAGGAAAAGAAATGCAAGAAGTCATCAAGGCGATAAAAAAAGCTAAGAGCGTGATAATACTGGCCCACACGGATCCGGACGGCGACGCCATAGGATCGATGATAGCGTTGAACCTTGCGCTGAAACAGTCAGGCAAGAAAGTCTCGATGTACTGCAGGGATGCGGTCCCGGATATCTACAAGTTCCTTCCGGAATCGGACAAGGTGAAAAATTCAATAAATAACGGGAAGTTCGATCTTGCAATTGCCGTCGATTGCGGCGACGAGAAAAGAGTGGACGGCGGCATCGACCTCAAAAAGCTTGCCGGGGCCGTAATAAACATAGACCATCATCCCGACAACACTAAATTCGGCGACATAAACCTCATTGAAAAAATATCCTCCGTTTCGGAGATGCTTTTCAAGCTTTTCAGGAAAATGAGGATCAAGATAAATAAGGATATCGCGGCCTGCCTCTATGCCGGGATAATGACCGACACGGGCAACTTCCGGTATGACTACACGACCGCCGAGACGCTCGAGATAGCAGCATCGCTCGCAAAAGGCGGAGCTGAGATCAGCAAGATCGCGATGGCAGTGTACGAGACAAAGACGCTTTCATCCGTCAGGATACTGGGCGCCGCCATGTACCGGCTTGAGACTTCGCCGTCCGGCATTGTGGCCTGGACGGTCCTGCCGAAGCAGCTGATGGATTCTCTTGAAGCGAAGAGCGAGGACCTTACGGGCCTGGTGGACCATATAAGGACGATCAAGGGCGTTGAGGTTGCGATACTTTTCCGCGAAGAAGAGGACGGCATAAAGGTCAATTTCAGGTCGAAGTTCAAGGTGAACGTTTCGGACATTGCGAGGGCGCTGGGCGGCGGAGGACACATTAGGGCGTCGGGCGCCATAATGCAGGGCGCACTTGAAGAAGTTAAAGAAAAAGTCTTGGCTGAAGTGTTCAAGGTGATAAAATAAAATGCACGGGATGTTGATACTTAACAAACCGAAGGGCATGACCTCTTTCTCGGCGGTCAATGCTATACATAAATTGACCGGAGCAAAAGCCGGCCATGCCGGGACGCTCGATCCCATGGCGGAAGGAGTGCTTGTGGTGCTTCTCGGGAAATTCACGAAGAAGGCAAAGGAATTTGAATCTTCCGTCAAGGAATACGAAGCCGAGATCACTTTCGGCATCGAGACGGACTCGCTTGATTCAACGGGCAGGATAACATCAAGGAAAGAAGCGGATGTCGCAGAGCAGCAGCTTAAAGACATAATGGTTCAATTTGTCGGCGAGATCGACCAGATCCCTCCGATGATATCCGCCATACATTACAAAGGAAAAAGGCTTTATGAGCTTGCAAGGGCGGGCATAGAAGTTGAGCGTACACCACGCAAGATAACGATCCACAAGCTTGAGCTCAGGTCATTCGACGGGAACAGGGCAAGCTTCATCGTGAGCTGCTCAAAAGGGACCTATATCCGCACTCTTTGCGCGGACATTGGGAAAAAGCTCGGATGCGGAGCCCACATGTCGAAATTGACCAGGATAAAGTCCGGCGATTTTTCCATCGACAAAGCCCTGACCCTTCAGGAGATATTCAAGCTTCACAACAGCGGGGAGCTTGAAAAAGCATTATGTCTGACGTAAAAAAAGAGATCGAAAAATTACGCGAAGAGATAAGGAGCAACGACCGTCTCTATTACGGTCTTGACAGGCCGGCGATCTCGGACGCGAAGTACGACAAGCTTTTCAGGAAACTTGAGGAGCTTGAGAAAGCCCATCCCGAACTGATAACCCCCGATTCGCCCGCTCAGAGGGTCGGCGGAGCGCCGTTAAAAGCTTTCAAAACGGTAACTCATAAGGTCCCGCTCCTGTCCCTGGGGAATGCCTTCAGCTTTGAGGAGCTGGATGAGTTTGACAGAAGAGTGAAAGACGGGCTTGGGGCCGGCGATGACGGTGTGGTGGATTATGTGTGCGAGCTGAAGATGGACGGGCTGGCCGTAAGCCTTGAGTACAAGGGCGGCAGGTTCATCAAAGGCTCGACCCGCGGCGACGGATATACGGGTGAAGACATCACGCAGAATCTTAAGACGATCAAGTCTGTCCCCTTGAAGCTTGAAAAGGACGTTGACATCGAAGTGCGCGGGGAAGCTTATTTGCCGTATGAAGAGTTCATCAAGTTGAACGAGGAGCGCATCGCCAGGGAGGAGCCGAAATTCGCGAATCCGAGGAACGCGGCGGCGGGATCCCTGAGGCAGCTTGACCCCAGGATATCGGCGGAGCGGCCGCTGGACATTTTCTTTTATTATTCGCCTGACGCCGGAGAGAAGACGCAGGCCGAGCTTCTGGGACATCTCAGGGATCTCGGGTTCAAGGTCAATCCGAATTTTGAGCTCTGCGAAGGCATCGAGGAAGTGAAGCTATTCATCGATAAATGGGAGAGCGGGAGAGAAAAGCTTGATTACGAGATAGACGGGATAGTTGTAAAGGTGAACAGCCTTGCTGACCAGAAAAAGCTCGGCTCGACCGCGAGGGAGCCCAGATGGGCGGTCGCGTACAAATATCCCGCCGTCCAGAAAGAAACGATCATCGAGGACATTATTTCAAGCGTCGGCAGGACGGGCGTCATCACTCCGGTGGCGATGCTGAAGCCCGTTAACCTGCGCGGCGTCGTGGTGAAGCGCGCGACTCTTCATAACCAGGATGAAGTGGACAGGAAGGATGTCCGGGTCGGAGACCATGTGATGGTGGAGAGGGCAGGCGAGGTTATCCCCGAAGTTGTGAGGGTGCTGAAGGAGAAGAGAGAAAAAGAGCTCAAGAAGTACAAGATCCCCGATAAGTGCCCCGCATGCGGCTCGAAAGTTGTGAGGGAGCCGGGCGAAGCGGCGCACAGGTGCATAAACATGAGCTGTCCCGCCCAGTTGAAAGGGACGATTCAGCATTTCGCGTCGCGCAACGCGATGGACATCACGGGCATCGGCGAGCAGCTTGCAGGCCAGCTTGTTGATTCAAAGCTCGTGAAAAGCCCCGCAGATCTGTATGATCTGGAGAAGAGAGACCTGCTCAAGCTCGAGCGTTTCGCCGAAAAGTCCGCCCAGAACATAATTGGCGCGATCGAAGAAAGCAAGTCGCGGCCGTTCGCGAAGCTCATCAACGCCCTGGGGATACCGAATGTCGGCGAGGCGACGGCGGAGGACCTTGCGGAGCATTTCGGGACGATCGTTAAATTGATGGATGCGAATGAACTGGACCTGTCGGAAGTCCATGAGGTAGGGCCGAAGATCGCCGAATCGATACTAAGCTTTTTCAATTCAAAAGAGAACCGCCAGATGATAGAGCGGCTTAAGAAGGCGGGGGTTAATATGAAAGCTTCCGCTGTTGATAAGTCCAAGCTTCCGCTTTTCGGCAAGGCGTTCGTCATCACGGGCACATTATCCAGGCCGAGGCCGGAGATCGAGGAAGAGATCAAAACGCTGGGCGGCGAGATCCACTCATCAGTTTCGAAGAATACGGATTATGTTATAGCCGGCAGGGAGCCGGGGTCGAAATTCGATAAAGCGAAAGAATTGGGAGTGAATGTTATTAATGAGGAGGAATATAATAAAATAAAATGAAAAAAGTATTAATTTTCTGTTTTTTGATCCTTTTATCCAGTTACTGTTATGCTATGGGGGGAAGTCCTCCGAAGGAAGGAGAAGTCATGGCCAAGGGCAATATCGTGGTGATGGAGACTTCGAAAGGCAGGATGAAGATCGAGCTTTATGCGGAAAGGGCGCCGCTGACGGTCAAAAATTTCCTCTCGTATGTTGACGGCGGTTTCTATAACGGCACGATCTTCCACAGGGTGATACCGGGATTCATGATACAGGGCGGGGGATATGAGAAGGGAATGGCGCAGAAGCCGGTTCTCGCGCAGATAAAGAACGAGGCAAGCGCCGATCTGCCAAATGAAAAGGGGACTATTGCGATGGCGAGAACGGGTATCGTGGACAGCGCCACTTCGCAGTTCTTCATAAATGTCGCGGATAACAGGTTTTTGAACCACAGGGACGAGACCCAGCAGGGGTACGGATACTGCGTCTTCGGGAAGGTCATTGAGGGGATGGAAGTTGCAGATGCGATAAGCACCGTGAGGACTCAAACGACGGGATATTTTAACGATGTTCCTGTTGATGATGTGGTGATAATATCCGTTAAGAGGGAGTAAGCTTTCACAGCCCTCGCTCTTTTCGCGTTTGCGCTGGAGGGGTGGGAGTAGGGAGCAGAATACCAGGATATCAGGGTACTAGGAAATCGGGGCATCAGGAGAATAGGGGATTGGCGCAAATGAAAAATGATCTTAACGCTCCGGTTCGATGGAAGAGATAATTATCTTCTGCATAAGCTTGACCATTTCTTTCTGAATGTCCCCGATCTTGTCTATTGCCTTACCTTTCATCTTTACTTCCTGAAAGAGCTTCATGATGGCTTTAGAATGGACCGAAAGTTCTTTCAGGATCTCAGGGCTTTGAGTTATCCGCCTTTTACCTTTACTTATCAGCTCTTCAAGCGCCGAAAAAGCCCGCATGATAAGTATGGATCGTTTTACTGCTACCTTTGTCCTGAGCACAGCTGAAAGCATATTTACCCCGTTCCTTGTGAAAGCGTAGGGCTTGTAGCCTCCCAGCCACTGCATTGAAGGTATCGCATTTTGCGATACCATGAGCCTTATCTCAAAGTCGTTCAGCTGGAACATGAAATCTTCGGGGAATCGCTCTTTGTTCCTCTTCACCTGTTCGCGCAACCTGATTGGCTTCACCCCATAGATCTCAGCGATATCTTTATCAAGCATAACCTTCTGACCCCTGAGTTCAAGTATATGATTTTGGATCTCAGATACTTTGACCGTCTTTTTCATTAGCTGTCCTTTCATGACTTATAAGCAAGCAATTATCTTGCCGGGAGATCTGTTCATAATTTGCCCCTTTTGAACGTCTAAATTGACTACACTGTTGTAATTTTCGACGTCAAATGAAGACAAAAGAGGGAATCTAGTTAAGAAGGATTGTAGAAGATCGCAGTTTCCAGAGGTTTTTCCGCTTTGCTTAATGCCTCATACACAATGTTACGCGCCTCTTTCATGTGACCGGATACTATTATCATGCTGCCGGATGGCGAGAGCCGCCTTATTGCCCCAACCATTATCTCCTCGGCTATATTTAATGACGAAGGGGATATGGGAAGAACACCGGACAATATGACGAGATCTGCGGAGAATGAAGAGATCGGAATGTCGGAATTCGCGTCCCCGAGAATTATCTTCAGATTATCAAGAGGATTCTTGATAAGCCCTCTTTCAAATAAATATCTGTATGCCCTTGTAAGATTCATCGCGTTGGGCTCGAGCGCCGCGACGGAATGCTCCGGATGAGCCATTGCATGTTCGATCGCGCCCAGGCACGATCCCGCGCCGATATCAAGTATGCTCTTCCCGCCCCTTAATCTTGACATGATCAAATCGGTAAAAGGCCACGGAAGTTCGTTCCTTAGGGGGTAATGAAAGCCCAGCGACCGCGAAAGCCCGTCAACGTAGAAACCTGGCATTATGCCTTCGAGCATGGGAAGATAAGTTGAAAGCTCGCGTAAAGCGGGTCTAATGCCGGTTTCCTTATTTACAGGATGCAGGGAGAGAGGATATAAAGGGCCCCTGAACATTTGGCCGCTTATTATAAGGTATTCCGTGAGTTCCAGGGCTTCTTTCGATGAGACGGTTTTCTTGCAAAGAAAATTCTTCTTTGTTGCTT
>CAYHAH010000031.1:0-12304 GCA_964354575.1 uncultured bacterium | reverse complement strand
AATTTGGTGGATTATTGACTTTTTCTTACATCGCGACAAGTCAAATACTATTAATAGATCAAATATAAATCAAACAATCGAAAAGCTGGTTGATATGAATTGGCCACAGAAATCCGGGAAAAAACAGGAGTTAGAATCATTGGGTTATAAGATTCGCTGGTCTAATCCCGATAAGGTAGCATCAAGAAGACTTGATGGGTGGGAAATTCATTATGATGAAGACCCAATTCAACACACAAGAACATCGTATGTTTTAAAGGATGGCCTGGTATTATTAAAGAAAGGGGGCGCAAAAGATATACCATCTTCTCCATCATCGACAATAACAGTGAAAGTACTACAACTAAAGCCGTACCTCAATAGAACAAAGGCTAGTCGTGATTCGTATGGTTTTAGTGTTTTATTTGATAAGAATCCGGATGGCTATATGGCAATTATTCAGTTTTCAAATACTAATATTCACCCAAACACCTTAAAAGATATCGAGTTAACAATTGATAATAAGAGGTATAAACCAGATAACTATTCTCCAATAAGGATCGAAGGCCGCAGCGTTATTTCCCCCGCTTTTTACTTTTGCGAAGACAAAGACAAAATTAAGCAAAGTGGCACATATTCAATAATGATGAGTGAAATCTCTGATAATATTCTGAAAGCATCTGGGAATTATCCAGTAGAATAAAAGGTATCAATAATTCATGCCTTATCCCGCCCGCCGCAAGGAGTAGAAGCATATCCCTCCTTCGTCCTTCCTCTTACGCTTTTCAAGCTTCAGAGGACAAGTCGGACTTCGGAGGGCAAGCAGGATATCAGGGGACCAGTGGGAAGGGGATCAGCGGATCAGAAGATCAAGAAAAGAAGGTGGGGAGTTCCTTATCTCATCACCGGCAAGAAATATGGTTTATGTATGGCAACTTCTTCTTGACACAAATTACCATACAAAGTACGATATTTAAGTATTTGTATGGTAACTCTGCGCGTAAAGAAGGATGTGCCAAATGATAATTAAAGGCGTATTAAAAGAGGAGCTTCGCAGCTCATTAAGGATGAAGCGGAATTACGAGAAGGAAATGAAAAAGCTTCCCAAAGGGAGCCTTTATGCAAAAAGAATAAAAAAACATATTTATTACTATATTATTTTAAGACACAAGGGGGCCGTAAGGTTCATATATAAAGGCAAGATCGCCAAAGATCAAATAGCAAAATACAACAAGTCAAAAGAATTGAAAGCAAAATACAGAAAATTGTTGTCAAAGATCAAACAACAGATCAAGTTTCTCAAGAGGTCGCTGCGTGGCAAAGAATCAGTATGAGATATGCATGGAGGTGCTTCGGCGCTTCCATAAAGCGGGAATACTTGATGGCCTTATAATTATAGGCAGCTGGTGCGTCTATTTTTATAAGGAGTATTTTCCGGGCGGTGATTATCTCTCGACCATCAGAACAAGGGATATGGACCTTTTGGTGCCCTTACCTCCCAAATTCCACAAGAAAGTGGATATACCCGAAATGCTGAAAGACCTCGGATTTATCACGGACTTTAAAGGTGAAAAAGGATATATCAAGCTGGATCATCCCGAACTGATATTGGAATTCCTTGTCCCGGAGCGCGGGCAAGGCGAGGATAAGCCGTATAAGTTGCCTTCTCTGGGCGTAAATGCTCAAGCTCTCAGGTTCCTGGATATACTTGCGGATAATTTGATAAAGGTCAAAGTTGAAGGGATGGAGATACGGCTTCCCCATCCTGCGGCATTCGCTCTGCATAAATTGATCGTTCAAAAAAGGCGTTCAAAAGCGGATAAAGCGGAAAAAGACAGGCAGCAGGCCATTATGATATTGGAATATCTGATCAGCCGGAAACTGGGACACGAGATCAGAAGAGTATATAGGTCATTGCATAAGGCATGGCAAAAGAAAGTTCTTGATTCTTTGCATGACCTTAAGCTGAAAAGCATATTGGATCTAGTCGCAAACACATAAAATCATCCATTTTGAGGTCACAAATTGTGACCTCAAAGATCGAAAGCCTACCCTCGGGCAGAGGCGGAAGAAGATATTTACCTTAAAGAAGCTAAATGTGGGGTTTTTGAAGTAGAGGTTAGAGAATATATCCCCCTCGCTCTAATCTCTGCCTTATCCCGCCCGCCTGCCCTGAGTTCATCGAAGGGCCGCAAGGAGTAAAAGCAGGGAATAGGGGATAGAGGATAGAGATTGGAGACTAGAGGTCAGAAATGTGACAAGAACTGCTGTCGGGAATTACTACTCTTGTCGAAAATAACTACACAATTTCGCCCTCCTCACGAGTAAAATACGCGGCAATTAAATTGCTGGTAACCGGTTAGGGGGTGTTTTATGAGCAAAGCTCTAGTCCCATATGAAGTGATCGAAAATAAGATATATTTTATCCGCGGGCAAAAGGTGATGCTGGATAGGGACTTAGCGAGGCTATATGGAGTATTAACAAAGTATCTAAATCAACAGGTTGGGAGAAATATAAAAAGGTTCCCTGAAGATTTTATGTTCCAATTGACCCGGGAAGAAGCGGAAAACCTGAGGTTGCAAAATGCAACCTCAAGTTCAAGGTCACAATTTGCGGTCTTGAAATACGGCGGCAGACGCTATCTCCCCTATGTCTTTACGGAACACGGGATCCTGATGCTTTCATCTGTCCTGAACAGCCAGCGGGCAATAGATGTAAATATCCTGATAATGAGGACGTTTTCACGGCTTCGCCATATGCTGGCGAACAGCAAGGAATTATCCGGAAAGTTCGAGCAGCTGGAAAGGCGGGTTTTAAAGCACGACAGCGATATCCGCGAGCTGGTCCGCGATATTCGCAGGTTGACCATCGAGCGGTCAACTAAGAAGTATAATGTGGGGTTTTTGAAGTAGAGGTTAGGATCGGAGGTTGGGGCGGGCACTAACAACTAACCCTAATGACCATACCAACATCTAATCCTTTTCCCAACAACCATTTCTTTTCTCCGCCTCATGACGCGTGAAGAAGGCGCTTTCCGGATGATTTCATGTTCCAATTGACCTGGGAAGAAGTCGGTTCTTTAAGGTCACAAACTGTGACCTCAAAGATCGAAAGCCTACCCCCGGGCAGAGGCGGAAGAAGATATTTACCTTTTGCTTTCACCGAGCAAGGGATCGCCATGCTGTCATCTGTGCTTTATAGTGAAAGAGCCATTGATGTTAATATTGCAGCGACTTATATTTAACTTGACTGAATATTAGTCGCGGCTTATACTTACTCAAACTTGAGTATGATCATACTCAATGATGAATATGCTGGACTTAATAGCAGCTACCCCCTCAATAGGCGCTTTCCTTTGATCCCTCATGTCTCTATTGACAAATTCATCGATTATTATTGACTATTCTACTAAATGTGTATAAAATGGGCCCCTGTAGGGCCCATTGTTTACATGAATAGTAGCAAAATCAAGAGGTGCTTAAATGGATAAAACAATAGGAAAAACGAGCGCAAAACTATTAAAAAGCTTGTACAATAAAAATCTCACTATTTTTGGCATTGAAGATGCGATCAAAATATTAGGGTATAGTTATAGCTCAGTTGCCAGATTCTTGCGGAAGATGGTTAAAAGAAACTTATTAGTTAGGATTAAATCAGGGAGATATTTTATTGTCCCTCAAGAAATAAGCGGTCAATATATTGGGAATTGGTATGTAGTCGCAAAGGCTATTGTCAATTCGAAAGAGTATTATATTTCGCACTATAGCGCAATGGATATCCACAACATGCTTACTCAACCATTAAATAAAGTGTATATATCATCTCCCAAGCGGCAGACTTCTCCAAAGATATTTAGGGAACGATTTAAGTATGTTTATATAAAAAACTCAAAAATATGGGGAGTTGAAGACTATTGGGTGACCAACCAAGATAAAGTTAGGGTCAGCAATATTGAGAGAACCATCATAGATTGTCTTTGGCAGCCAAAGTATGCCGGCGGGATCACTGAAATTGCCAAGGGGGTATGGATTGTTAGAGATAAAATCGATTTTCAAGCATTGATCGATTATTGTCTTAAATTCAACAAATATGTTGTAAATAAAAGAGCAGGCTTTATCCTCGAGACACTAAAGCTCGGGAGCAATATTTTGCCCGCTCTCCGAAATAATATTAACAGAAGATATGATGTCCTTGATCCATCGATGCCAAGGATTGAAATATTCAAAAACAATTGGAATTTAATTGCCAATTTAAACCCTGATGAAATAAAGAACATAATAAGGACTTAAGTATGATCCCAAGACGAAACATCCAAAAAATCTCATTAACGGTATCTCCAATTCAGGAAAAAACTGTTGAGCAGGATTATGTTATATCTTGGATATTAACCGGGCTTACTTATACAAAAATCAATGAATGGCTTTCATTTAAAGGAGGCACAGCTTTAAAAAAGATTTATATCCCCAACTATAGATTTTCAGAAGATCTTGATTTTACTTTACTTGATAAGGAGATTAAAGGAAATGATATAGAAAGTGAATTCAATAAATCATTTGAGGTGATAAGGGATGCCGCCAATATACCATTACGATTAATTAAGGATAAGCAAGAATATAAAAATACTTTAAATTATCACGTCAATTATTCGGGCCCTTTAATGGCAGCTATTGATAGGGGGGTTATTAAGCTTGATATCACATTAGATGAAAAACTTATCTATCCCAGCAAAAGAATGCCGCTTTTGAAGGAATATGCTGAATACGACGATTTACCAGGCGATAGAAAATTGAATGTTTATGATATAAACGAAATATTTCTTGAAAAACTATGTTGCATATTAGATCCTAAAAGAAAACAGCCAAGAGATGTATATGATTTATGGTATCTTTTGGATTCAAAGTTAGTTGATGGGCGCATGTTAATTGAAGATTATAAATCTAAAGCAACATATAAGAAACTAAATTGGAAAGACCTCAAAAAGAGTGCGCGGCAGAAGGAAAGCGCATATAAAAGTTTGTGGGGCATGACGCTTAGCAATCAAATGAAGGGCGTCCCCGAATTTAATGAAACTTACAGAAAGCTTAAGCAGCATTTACGAGAATCGAAGTATTTATAGTAAATCTCATCCTCTTAAAACAAAACTTTTATTCTTACCCGTGATAATCCTGCAGCGCCTTAATCTCTAATTCCGCCTAAATAAGCTTCTCCATCTTTTTTATCAATTCTTGAATCCCTTCGCCTTTTAACGCCGATATCGTAACGGCAGGGGAGTATTTCTTGAGCAGGACCGATGGATCCCCCGTATACCTGTCGAGCTTGTTGAATACGGTTAACATCGGCTTCGTAATGGACTTCAAGTCTTCAAGGACCTTGTATGTGGAATTCATCTGCTCAATGAAATTCGGATGGGAAATATCAACGATGTGGATCAGAAGATCGGCATCAGTCACTTCTTCCAGGGTTGCCTTGAAGGCTTCAACCAGATCATGAGGGAGATCCTGGATAAAACCGACAGTATCGGTCAAGAGTATTTCTTTCTTATTCGGCAGCTTTAGCCTGCGGGTAACTGGATCAAGAGTCGCAAACAATTTGTCTTCCGCTCTCACCCCGGCGTTTGTCAAAGTGTTGAGCAGCGTAGACTTGCCGGCATTGGTGTATCCGACAATGGCGGCCACGGAGATATTTGACATCCTTCTTTTCTCTCTCCTGATGCCCCTATGGCGCATCACCTCTTCCAGTTCCTTCTTGATGACCGATATTTCTTTTCTGATCCTTCTTCTGTCCATCTCAAGCTTTGTTTCGCCGGGGCCCCGCGTGCCGATCCCGCCGCCCAAGCGGGAGAGCTCGATGCCTTTTCCCGTCAGATGGGTCAATGTGTAGCTGTCCTGGGCAAGCTCAACCTGCAGCTTTCCTTCTTTTGTGTGGGCATGCTGGGCGAAGATATCGAGTATCAGGCCGGTCCGGTCTATAACCTTGAGATTAAGCTCGCTCTGGAGGTTCCTTATCTGGGAAGGAGAGAGATCATTATTGAATATCACGATCTCGGCATTTGTTGACGCGCAGACGGCCTTAAGCTCGGCCGCCTTGCCTTCCCCTATGTAATACCTCGTATCGGGCTTTTCCCTGGACTGAGTGATCTCTCCGACATTGTCGGCTCCGGCGGTCTTTGCAAGCGCTTCGAGTTCCACAAGGTTGTAGGGGTCGATCTTTTCTTTGTTAAGGCTTACATCAACGAGGATGGCGCGCTCGGTCTTATTCATTCTTAAGTTCGCGCGCCATAAGCGAGGAGATCGCCTTGAACGGGTCCTTGCCGTCATAAAGGACGGCGTAGACTTCTTCCGTTATCGGCATCTCGATCTTCATTTGATGCGCGAGAAGTCTCGCGGCTTTTGCCGTTGGAACGCCTTCCGCGACATCGTACATTTTTATTAAGATGTCGTTGAGCTTGCGCCCTTTTGCTATCTCAACCCCGACCTGATGGTTCCTTGAAAGCGCGCTTGAGCAGGTCGTAAGCATGTCTCCGATACCCGAAAGCCCGTTGAACGTCTCCGGTTTTCCGCCCAGAGCCACCCCGAGCCTTATGATCTCGGCTATTCCCCTTACCATGAGGGCGGATTTGGCGTTATTGCCGAGCATCAATCCGTCCGCCACTCCCGCGGCGATCGCAATAACGTTCTTTAAAGCGCCTCCCAGCTCAACGCCCGTCACATCAGAATTGGTATAGACCCTGAACCTGTTGCTGTTCAATGTCTTCTGAACGAATTTAGCCGTTGCCATGTCGGATGACGCGGCTACCGTGGCCGCCGGAAGGCCCCTGGCTATTTCCTTTGAAATGTTCGGGCCGGATATAACGGCGATCTTTTCGCAGGCAAGCTCTTCCTTTATCACGACCGACATTCTTTTTTGAGTCTCGATCTCAAGTCCTTTTACCGCGCTTATGATCACTGCGTCCTTTTTCACGAACCTTGCCATGTTCTGGAGGGTCTCCCTGAGATATTGCGAGGGGGTGGAGAGTATTATGATCTCACTACCGGCGGCCTTTTTCAGGTCGGTCGTCGAATCAATGCTCTGGGGGAGCTGGAACCCGTTCAAATATTTCTTGTTCTCCCTCAGCTCGTTTATGCTTTTTGCGACATCTTCCTCGTATGACCATATCGTAGGGGAATGCCCGTTCTCCGCGGCAAGTATCGAAAGCGTCGTTCCCCACGCGCCCGCGCCTATTATCGAGATCTTACTCATCAGTACTCCTTTATATGTGTAGGGACAACCTTTATGGTTGTCCGAAGTCCGAAATCGCGGACAGGGACAAGCCCTGTCCCTACATTTTTTTGCCCCATATCTTAGGCTCGGTCCCTGACAGGAGCCTCTTTATATTAGGTATGTGCTTGTATATCACAAGGACAGCTACAATAACAGCCGCTATTGAATATTCGACGGGCTTATTGAACGCAACCATCAATACAGCCAGAAGAACGACGCCGGTTATCGATGTGACGGAAACATATCTTGTCACGGCGATCGCGACGGCAGTATAGATCATTGCAACGGCGAAAAGATCAGGCGCAATGCCGAGCAATACCCCGAGGCCTGTTGCGGAGCCCTTTCCGCCTTTGAAGCCGATATAGACGGGATACATGTGGCCGATAACCGCGGCGACGCCGGAAATAACGATGACGGCGGGGGAATCCGGGATGATCACCCGGGCTGCGTAAACGGCCAGGGCGCCTTTCAAAAGATCAAGGACGAACACCAGGATCGCAGGAATCGTCCCCAGCGTCCTGTATATATTCGTGGCGCCGATATTACCGCTGCCGACCTTCCTCAGGTCAAATCCCTTTAATTTTCCCGCAATGAAGCCAAAAGGGATCGAGCCGATAAGATACCCGATTATTATTGGTAGAATTATTTTAAGGACCATTCGAGATGTATTTTACGATAGCGGAGGACTCCTTGCAAGCTTTCTTCATTTCCTGTAAGATTAGCGGGTTTTATGGTAACAATATCGATCACCGAAGCAAAACCCGGGATTTCCATCGAAACCAACGAAGGATTATTCCAGGTCATAGATTATAAACACATAAAGATGGCCCAGCAGTCGGTCGTCAAGATCAAGATGAAGAACATGATCACGGGCTCAATAACCGAGCGGTCTTTCAGGGTGAGCGAAAAGGTGGAAAAGGCCCACATTGACCATAAGAACATGCAGTACCTCTATCACGTTCAGGACGATTTCACGTTCATGGACCAGGAAACATTCGAACAGCTCACGCTGACAAAAGAAAAAATAGGCGAAGCGGCAGGATACATCAAGGAAGAATCTATTGTGACCCTCATGTTCTATAAGGACCAGATAATAGGCATTAACATCCCCAATTCGGTCGAACTGAAGGTTGTTGAGACGGAGCCGGGGTACAAGGGCGACACGGTCCAGGGCGCCATGAAGCAGGCAAAACTTGAAACGGGCGTATCCGTCCAGGTGCCGTTATTCGTCAACGAGGGCGATTCCGTTAAGGTTGACACCAGGAGCGGCAAATATATCGAGAGAGTTCAGGGTTGATTTATTTAACGCAATGTTATAGAATCAGGACTTCATTATGGACCTAGAACTTGTAAAAAAAGTAATAAAAATAGCAGAGGAAGCCGACATTTCCGGCCTTGCCGTACAGCAGGGGGACTTCAGGGTTGAGGTCAAAAGGGAAAAAGGCGGGCAAATGATCGTTTCCCAGCCTGCTCAGCATCAGCCCGCCTCTGCAGCTGCGCCGTCAAAGCCGAAGGATGAGGAAGAAGAAGGCATTGTTGCCATAACCGCCCCGATGGTAGGGACTTTTTACAGGTCGCCGTCGCCCGATTCTTCATCGTATGTCGAAGTCGGCGATAAAGTGGAGCCCGGAAAGACCGTTTGCATAATCGAAGCCATGAAGCTTTTCAACGAGATCGAGTCCGAGATACGGGGCGAAGTCGCCAAGATCCTCGTTGAAAACGGCCAGCCCGTTGAATACGGGCAAAAATTGTTCCTTATCCGCAAGGAATAATGAGCTTAACCGGCAAAAGGTGGCAGATCAGCCGCCAGGAAAAAGAAGCCGCCCGGGAGATATCAAGATCATCGAAAATTTCCATGACGCTCGCGCAGGTGCTTATCAACAGGGGACTGGCCGGGATCTCGGAAATAGACGCTTTTATAACCCCGAAACTCAATTTCCTGTCGAATCCTTACGAGATCCCTGACATGGAGAAAGCCGCGCAGAGAGTGCTTTCCGCAAAAAAGAACGGAGAGCGCGTCGCGGTCTACGGCGATTATGACGTTGACGGAGTAACGGGAACAGCAATACTTCTCCTGACTCTAAAGGACCTCGGCATCGATACAAAATATTATATTCCCCACAGATACAGCGAGGGCTACGGACTGAACAATGAGGCGATAAAAAAGCTCTTTGATGAGGGGATAAGGCTCATAGTGACCGTCGATTGCGGAATAAGCAACACAGAGGAGATCGACTATGCCAACTCTCTGGGGATGGAAGTTGTAATTACGGACCATCATAACCCTCCGAAAGTCCTGCCGAAGGCTCACGCGATAGTTAACCCGAAGATGATCGACGGCGTCCACAGGGCGAGGGACCTGTCGGGAGCGGGAGTCGCTTTTAAATTTGCCTGGGGGCTTTACAGGACCGCCGGCATAAAGGACAGCTCAAATTTAATGGACATGTTCGATCTGGCGGGTCTTGGGACCATAGCCGACATAGTCCCGCTTCTTGACGAGAACAGGATATTGGCCGTGTACGGTCTGAAGAGCCTTAATAATTGCAAGAGAATGGGGCTTAAAAGCCTCATGGAATCGGCCGGCATAAAGAAAAGGGTAACCGCCAGTTCGGTCAATTTTGGAATAGCGCCCCGCCTCAATTCCGCCGGCCGCCTTGAACATGCGTCCCTGAGCGTGGAGCTTCTTATAACGAAGGACGAGTTAAAGGCGAAAACTCTTGCGCTTGAACTTAACCGGCTCAATTCAAAAAGGCAGAGCATAGGAGCCCAGATACAGGAAGAGGTCTTTGCAAAGATAGGGGACAATCCCGAAAGATCGATCGTCCTTTGCGGGAATTCATGGAATCCCGGCGTCATAGGGATCGTTGCGTCGCAGGTGGTGGACAAATATTACAGGCCGGCCGTCCTGATCGGCGTGAATGAAGGGATCGGCAGGGGTTCTGCAAGGTCGGTTGACGGGATAAATATTTTCGGCGTCCTCAGCGAGTGCAGGGATCTTTTCTCCGATTTCGGGGGGCACAAAAAAGCGGCCGGATTCGAGGTTGTTGAAAGCAATATTCCCGAACTTGTCAGGAGGCTCAAGGAGATAATCGAAGGGCTGACCTCGGATGAAGACCTCATCCCGACGCTTGAGATCGAGGCCGTGCTTGATCCGGGGGAGATAAACATGGGACTTGCCTCCGAGCTTGAGCTTCTTGATCCTCACGGAGAGGAGAACCCTGCGCCCGTTTTTGCCAGCCACGGATTAAAGCTGATCGACATGAGAAGGGTCGGGGACGGCAGCCACTTGAAGACAAAATTCACGGACGGGAAAGTCACCCTTGATTCGATCGGATTTTCCTTCGGCGACCTGGCTTCCAAATTGAAGCTGGGCGAGAGCTACGATCTGGCTTATAATCTGGAAGTGAACGAATACAACGGATTTGAATCGGCCCAGCTGAACCTTGTTGATATCAGGAACGAGGAGAAAACATGAAAGTATTGGTCATAGGATCCGGCGGAAGGGAACACGCGCTGGCCTGGAAAATATCCCAGAGTAAGAATGTCGATAAGATCTACTGCGCTCCCGGCAATGCGGGGATATCCGGTCTTGCCGAATGCGTCAACATAAAATCCGATAACATCTCCGAATTGAAGAAGTTCGCCGCAGACAAAAAGATCGATCTCACGATCGTGGGGCCGGAGGCCCCGCTCGCGGCAGGGATCGTTGACGAGTTCAAGAAAGAGAACCTGAAAATATTCGGGCCGTCGAAAGCTGCTGCGAGACTCGAAGGAAGCAAGATATTCGCAAAAGAAATGATGAAAAAATTCAATGTTCCGACCGCCGCTTTCGCAGAATTCACGGATGAGCGCGAAGCGATAAAATATCTTCAAGATTCCAGTTTTCCCATAGTTGTCAAAGCCGACGGACTTGCGGCGGGTAAGGGAGTTGTTGTGGCATCTGAATTCGGAGAAGCCGAGGAAGCGGTCCACAGGATGCTTGTGGAGAAGGAATTCGGGGAGGCCTCCTCCAGGATAATTATCGAAGAATGCCTCGTCGGGCAGGAAGCATCGATACTGGCTTTTTCTGACGGCGTGCATTTTAAGGTCATGCAGTCGGCGCAGGACCACAAGAGAGTTTTTGACAATGACATGGGGCCGAATACGGGAGGAATGGGCGCATACAGTCCGGCTCCCGTGGTTACGGATAAGATATTGGAGGAAGTCGAAGAAAAGGTCTTCAGGAGAATGATCGACGGCATGCGCGGCGAGGGGACGCCTTTTGCCGGGGTGCTTTATGCCGGAATAATGATCACAAAAGACGGGCCGAAAGTCCTTGAATTCAATGTCAGGTTCGGCGATCCCGAAACTCAGCCGATACTGATGAGGCTAAAGACCGATCTTGTTGATATCATCGAACATATCCTTGACGGCAGGCTCGACGAGACCGCGATCGAGTGGGACGAAAAGGCTGCGGTGTGCGTTGTCCTTGCTTCAAAGGGATATCCGGGGGAATATGAAAAAGGGAAAGCCATATTGGGACTTGATGAGGCGAAGGCGCTGAAGGATGCGGTCGTTTTTCACGCGGGCACCTCGCTTAAAGACGGCAAGATCGTAACTTCAGGCGGACGGGTCCTCGGCGTCACGGCGGCGGCGGATACCATCGAGCCGGCCATCAGCCGGGCATACGGCGTTGTCCGCATGATCTCCTTCGACGGCATGCACTACAGGAGCGACATAGGCAGAAAAGCTCTCAAAAGTTAGGTTCCAGGTCTCTGATCTTTCGTCAATTAAGCTTTTAATTTTTGTTGAATTTCTTGAAATTTCCTCATATTTATGTCGATATAAAAGCGTAAATCAAAATAGAGGCAAAATATGGGCAAAAAGATCCTAATTTTAATCCTTTTGGCATTATTCTTCCTGGCAGTAAATCTGTGGGCGGAGATCGGAGATAAGAACATAAAGCCGTTCTCGAGCAAGAGGCCTTTTGCGCCGGGCGAAGTTATCGTCAAATTCAACAAGCCGCATCAATTCCGCGCTCAGTTCCAGATCAGTTCGAAGTCCGATCAGGTAGAGGTAAAAAAA
>CAYHAH010000030.1:0-2272 GCA_964354575.1 uncultured bacterium | reverse complement strand
CGGTGCCCAGAGCGAGGGGATATCCTTCTCTCTGGTGGACAAGCTTCACATTGCGGAGAAGCTTGATGAACTGGGCGTGCAGTTTATAGAAGGCGGCTGGCCCGGCTCGAACCCGAAAGATATCGAGTTTTTCAGGCGAGCAAAAGACCTTAAACTGAAAAATGCGAAGATAGTGGCTTTCGGCAGCACCAGAAGGGCAAAAGTAAAGCCGGAAGACGACGCAAATCTCAAGGCATTAGTCGAGTCCGGAGCGCCTGCTGTTTCGATTTTCGGCAAATCATGGGACTTCCATGTGACCGATGCCCTGAAGATCTCTCTTGATGAGAACCTGGAGCTTGTTGAGGATTCCATCAAGTTCCTTAAAAAACAGGGCAAAGAAGTGATCTTTGATGCCGAGCATTTTTTTGACGGATATAAAGCCAACCCCAAATACGCGATGAAAGTCTTGAAGGCGGCCGAAAAAGGCGGAGCGGATATTCTCTGCTTGTGCGACACCAACGGCGGCACGCTTGCTTTCGAGGCGCAGAAGATCATCAATGAAGTCAGGAAGCATGTGAAAAAACCTCTTGGGATACATGCTCATAATGACTCTGAATGTGCAGTATCCGTTTCCTGCATGGCGGTTTACTGCGGGGTGACGCATGTCCAGGGAACTATCAATGGATATGGCGAGCGCTGCGGCAACGCCAACCTTTGCTCGATCATCCCCATACTCAAGCTAAAACTCGGGATCGACTGCATATCCGATGAGCAGCTGAAAAGCCTGACGGAAATATCTCGGCATGTTGCCGAGATCGCCAACCTGCCGCAGAGCGCGCATCAGCCTTTTGTCGGCAGAAGCGCTTTTGCCCATAAGGGCGGCATCCATGTGAGCGCCGTTTTGAAGCATCCGGGCACCTACGAGCACATAAAGCCGGGCCTGGTGGGTAACGAACAGAGAGTCACGGTCTCGGAGCTTTCGGGGATCAGCAACCTTGTATATAAGGCGAAGGCCTACGGCGTGGACATTAAAAAAGATTCGCCGGAAGTGAGGGGGCTTCTTTCCAGGTTGAAAACACTGGAGCTCGAGGGCTACCAGTTCGAAGAAGGAGAAGCCTCGTTCGAGCTGCTCGTCAAGAAAATGCTGGGGACATTTAAGCCGGAATTCACGCTTGAGAGCTTTGACATTGATACGATCAAACAAGGATCAGAGGACACCAAGGTCAAGGCAAAACTGAAAATAAAGGTCAAGGAGAGCATTCTTGAAACGGAAGCTTACGGGGACGGGCCCATCAACGCCCTGGACGGCGCCTTGAGGAAAGCCATAGAAAGCATCTTTCCGGCGATCAAAGAAGTAAAGCTGACGGA
Organism: uncultured bacterium; assembly: GCA_964354575.1. Classification (GTDB taxonomy): domain Bacteria; phylum Margulisbacteria; class WOR-1; order CAVSGV01; family CAVSGV01; genus CAYHAH01. The sequence goes on along the minus strand of CAYHAH010000030.1, from coordinate 925 downwards.
TTATAAGGTAAGGGTCCTTGATTCCGAGGAAGGCACCGCGGCAAAGGTGCGCGTCATCGTTGAGTCTACCGACGGCGTAAGGACATGGGGAACGGTCGGCGTTTCCACCAACGTCATCGAGGCAAGCTGGTTCGCCCTGATGGACAGCATCGAGTACAAGCTCATGATGGGAGGCAAGAAATGAACCTTCCTCTAACCGGAAATATCAATAAACTTGGGCATCTGGAGATCGGCGGATGCGACACGGTTGACCTTGCGAAAAAATTCGGCACACCTTTGTATGTCCTTGACGAAAAGGACATAAGGGAAAGATGCCGCGCCTACAAGACCCTTTTTAAATCGAGATATCCGAATTCCGGCATAATATACGCGAGCAAAGCCCTTTCAACAACAGGCCTTTTAAAGATCATTTCAGATGAGGGACTGGGGGTTGATGTTTCCTCCGGCGGCGAACTGTATACTGCGCTGAGAGCGGGGTTCTCTCCTAAAAAGATATATTTCCACGGGAACAATAAATCAAAACAGGAGATCGAGGAAGGACTGTCCGCTTCCGTCGGCAGGTTTGTGGCGGACAATATCGATGAACTGAGAACTCTGAACGAACTCACCGTGAAAACGGGCAAAAAAGCCCAGGTTTTGATCAGGGTGAATCCCGGGATCGAAGCTCACACGCATGAGTCGGTAAGGACAGGACAGACAGACTCTAAATTCGGAATCGGGAAAGACAAAGTTTTGGAAGCGGTAAAAATGATATCTGCCATGAGGAACGTCAAGTTCACCGGGCTTCACGCGCACATAGGCTCGCAGATATTCGATGCGGAAGGTTTTATTGCCGAAATAGACGTTCTCGCGGATATCGCGAAACAGATCCACGACAAGCTGAAGATCGACCCTGAAGAGTTGAACATAGGCGGGGGCGTGGGCA
>CAYHAH010000029.1:0-6144 GCA_964354575.1 uncultured bacterium | reverse complement strand
GGCCTTCAAGACTTTTACGGCCGCCTGCAGAGCCGGGAAAAAATCGTTTTCGGGGTCGATGCGCATGACGTTAGCCGCTATTTTCATGAACACCCTGGCAACGGGCCTGTCATAAAAATGTTTTACCGTGAGGGTGTACAGCTGCTCCCTTCTTTTACCGCCGATGGCGCAGGAGACCATTGTCTGGTCAAGAGCGCTTGAATGGTTCGGGGCGATTATGTATGGCGGATCTTCGGGGATGTTGGCAAGGCCGAAAACCTTTACCTGAAGATATGATCTGCACAGCAGATTTATTACAGCGTAAAATAAAGGCCTGAAAATTTCCAGGGGCGACCTGAACTCTTTCAGGATATTTTCGGAAGCCGGCTCATCGGCCCTCAGCAGCTTTCTCCAGTAATCGGACGTGCCCTCGCTCATTTCACGATGCTTTCTTTGAGATCAATCCCTTTGTGATCCTGATGATGTCGTTCAACGTCTTTATCTCCCTTATTTTTTGCTCCGGGACGTCAAGCCCGTATTTCTTGTCAAGGCCCGCCAGGATCTCGACCCCCAAAAGGGAATCAACGCCGTATTCGCTGAAAATGTTGGCGTCCGGATCGATCCTGCTCTCGTCAATCTTGATGATCTTTGAGACCAGTGTCTTTATCTCCTGCTCTAGCTCTGCCAAAGTTTCTCCATCTCCTTCCTTACGACGAACCTTTTTATCTTCCTTGTGGAGGTCTTGGGAAATTCGGAATGCCTCACTTCTATGCCGGATATTCTCTTGTGCATCGGGAGCTTTTCGTTCAGCTTCTCGACCATTTCAAAAATGGCGTTGAAGACGGCATTCTCCTCGATGGACAATCCTATTTTTTCGAAATATTCGATGTTCGGGGAAACCACCGCAAAAACCTCTTCGTTCCCCCTCCTTTTACGCCCTATCACGCAGGATTCCTTGATGTACGGGATCTTGTTCAGCTCGAACTCGACCTCGTCCGGATAGACATTAAGGCCCGAGCTCGTCACTATCACGTCCTTGATCCTTCCTGTTATGTAGAGATATCCGTCTTTGTCGATATGGCCGACGTCCCCGGTATAAAGCCAGCCGTCCCTTAAGACCTTTTGCGTCTCTTCCGGCATCTTGAAATATCCCTGCATTATGTTGGGGCCGCTCGCCGCTATTTCACCGTCGATTATTTTTACGCAGACACCGGACAGCGGCCTTCCAACCGAGCCGTATTTGTTATGCGAAAGATCGTTGGCGGAAATGACCGGCGAGGATTCAGTCAATCCGTACCCCTGAACTATCGTAAGCCCCAGGAGATCGAAATTTTTGAGAAGCTCCGGGTCGATCGCCGCTCCCCCGCTCACCCAGAACCTGAAATGTCCGCCGAGTTTTTTATGGGCCTGACCGAAAAGAGCCCTGCCGATGTTCACTCTGAACAGCGCCTTTGCCGTCCTGGAGATCGATCGCAGCGTTTTAAAAATAAAGCTGAAGGCCGGACCCTTTTCCTCGACTTCCCTTAATATGCCGTCATAAAAAAGCTGATAAAGCATCGGCACTCCTATCAAAAGTGTCGTTTTTGTCTCGACCATGTTCTGTATCAGCTTGAAGGATTTAAGGCTCTCCGCGTAAGTGATCCGCGCTCCGCAATAAAAAGGCGCGAGAAATCCCGCGACCGTCTCGAACATGTGATGGATCGGGAGCACGGACAAAAACATGTCTTCAGGCCCGAACTCAAACAAAGAGCTTCCGGTCATGACATTCGATGTTATGTTCTTGTGCGTCAGCATGACGCCTTTCGGGATCCCCGTGGTGCCGGACGTGTAAACTATGGCGGCGAGATCATCGAGGGCCACATCGTATCCGTAATCTTCCGAAGCTTTATCTTGCAAACCATCAAAGTCCTTGTCCATTGAGATGATGAATTTTAAATTCGGCGCGTCTTTTATTAAATCATAAAACTTATCTGAAACGATAATGCCTTTTGCTTCCGAGTGAGCCATTATCCCCTTGAGATCATATTCCGTTCCTAAGGAATCGAGCGGGACTGCTACAGCTCCCATGCCGGTGACGGCAAGATAGGATATCGGCCATTCGGGGCGGTTCTCGGAAAGTATAGCAACCTTATCGCCTTTGCCGACGCCTGAACTTTTCAGTTTCGCGATAAGTCCTGCCGCCAATTTGCCGGCATCCGAGTAAGTGAACTTGACGTATTCCTCGCCTCTTCTTATCTGGAAAGCAAGGTTGCCGCTGAATTTTCTTGTGTTTTGTTTTAAAAGGTCTTTGAGAGTTAAATATTCCGTATTCTGCATGGCCTGAAATTATCCCCCAACAAAGCTTAAAGTGCAAGGGGATGAGGTTTGACATCCCTCCTCTCTTCTAGTATCATTTTAACACTATGAATAAATTGAAACTCGGCATCCCAAAAGGAAGTTTACAGGAATCCACCTTCGAGCTACTGAAGAAAGCCGGCTTTAACATAAGAGTTACGGCCAGGTCTTATTTCCCCGATGTGGATGACGAAGAACTTGAAATAATGCTCATCAGGGCGCAGGAAATGGCGCGGTACGTGGAGCAGGGCGTCCTCGATGCGGGCCTGACGGGTTCCGACTGGGTGGAAGAAAGCGGATGCGAAGTTGAAAAGATCGCCGAGCTTGTCTACGCCAAGCAGGGACTGCGGCGGGTCAAGTGGGTCCTTGCCGCGCCGGTTGACGGCAAGATCAATAGCGTAAAAGACTGCGAAGGAAAACGCGTAGCAACCGAACTGGTGGGAGTAACCAAGAAATTCTTCCAGAAGAACAAGGTCAATGCCGATATTGAATTTTCCTGGGGAGCGACCGAGGCCAAACCGCCGGAACTTGCGGACGCTATCGTTGAATTGACGGAAACCGGCTCCTCGCTCAAGGCCAACAACCTCAAGATGATCGAAACTGTATTTGAATCCGTGACGGTGCTGATCGCAAATAAAAAATCCATGCAGGACGGCTGGAAAAAAAATAAAATAGAAAATATCCTGATGCTTCTTAACGGCGCGCTCAACGCCGAGACAAAAGTCGGCCTTAAAATGAACGTCCCGAACAACAAACTGAAAGATATCCTGTCGATACTGCCGGCGCTGCAAAAGCCCACGGTCGCAAAATTGTCCGACGAATCCTGGGTCGATGTGGATACTATCGTTGACGAAAAGACCGTTAGGGACCTGGTCCCGAAGCTGAAAAGAGCCGGCGCCTCCGGCATCGTCGAATATCCCCTGAACAAGGTTATCAATTAATGAATCCTATCCCCCTTATTGCCTCGTTCCTTATAATCGGGCTCGCGGAAATGGGAGATAAAACACAGATCCTGACCATGGCGCTTGCCGCCAGGTACCCAATGGAAAAAGTCATCTACGGCGTCTTTTCCGCTACTGCGGCTTTGATGCTGATAGCCGTGCTTGTGGGAGGGATAATCCAGAAAATAATCCCGACGATCTTCATTTCCATTCTCGCCGGCGCTTTCTTCATAATATACGGGCTGATAATAATCGCCCCTATCAAGAAAAAAGAGGAAGATAAGGGGGAAGGCGAAAACAGGATAATTCAAACAAAAGACCCTTTCTGGATAGTTTTTGGCTCATTTTTCCTTGCGGAACTCGGGGACAAGACGCAGCTTGCCGCCTTTGCCATGACCGCGAAGTACGGGACTCCCGTGCAGATATGGATAGGCGCGACCGCCGGCATGGTGCTGGTCAATTTATTCGGGATCGTGATAGGGAACGTGCTGAAGAATTATCTGCCTGAAAAGATCATCAACTACCTGTCTGGCGGGATCTTCATACTGTTCGGGGTAATAACCTTTTTGGGCATATTGTTCAAGATATAGCGGTCAGTAAGCGGGTTTTGATTTTACGATCTCCAATATCTTCTTTGTTTCTTCCAGCTCTCTTCTTACCTCGATATTGGCGCTGTCTTTTTCCAGGTATTTTTCATACATCGATATGGCATCCTCATACCTTTTCAGGTCCTTCAAGACCCTGGCTAATTTAATGTAGGTCCGCATGTTCTCCGGCCGCGCGGCAAGCGTATCTTCGTATCTCTTTTTCAAAATAAGACTGAGCCCGATGATGGCGTCGGTGTTATAAGGTTCCTCTTCAAGGATCTTCCTGTAGAGGCCTCCCGCTTCACTGTATTTCTTGTTCAAAAAGAGGACCTCCGCAAGATATTTCTTGAAATCTATCTTGTCCGGCCTTCCGTTCACGAGTGCCCTGAAAAAACTTTCCGCCTCTTCATACCTGCCGCTGCATTTGTATATTTCTGCGAGACTTAAATAGTTAAGCAGGTTATCCGGCTCCGACCATATCCTGTTCTTGTATTTTATGCTGTAAAAGGAATATGTCGCCATCATGGGAACGTATTCTTTTTCCTTTTCCCATTCATTTATCTTGTTTATTATGACCATCCTGTCCGGGTCATCGGGGCTGAAAAAAAGTATCTTATTGAATTCTTTCCCCGCCTGCCGCCAGAGCGAGAGCTTGCTGTAGGACATTCCCAGATATCTGTAAACGGTCACGGGATTCGGCGAAAGCTGCTCGGCGCTCCTTAAGTTTAAAATAGCTTCAAGATAATTCCCCTGCTGATAATTGGCTATCCCTTCGGTGATATAAGCGGAAGCAAATTTTTTCTCCTCGGCGATAGAGAAGGAAGAAAAAACCGCAATAAAGGCCAAAATAAAAATAATATTTTTCATGTTGCTTAATCTTATACTAACCGGAGCATTCTATCTACAGCGAGTTTCGCCCTGGACGCGATCTCTTTTGGCACCGTGATCCTTGCCTCCTCTTCCTCAAGAGACCAGAGAACTTTTTCGAGCGTCGTTTTTTTCATGTTCGGGCAAACCGCCAGAGAAGTGGCGGGGTAAAATCTCTTTGAAGGATTTTCTTTTTGAAGCCGGTATATTATTCCCGTCTCCGTTCCGATTATGAATTCTTGAGAGGGTGATTCTTTTACGAATTTTATCATCCCGCCGGTTGAAGCAACCTTATCCGCCATCCCGATGACTTCCGGCAGGCATTCCGGGTGCACCACAACAATTGCTTTCGGATGCTGCCGCCTGGCCTCTTTTATGTGTTCCGGAAGTATCCTTGCATGCGTCGGGCAAAAACCGTTAAAAAGGACCATCTTTTTTCCCGTTTGTCTTGAAACATAATCGCCGAGATATTTGTCGGGTATGAAAATGATCTCCTTATCCTTCAACTTTTCAACAACTTTGACGGCATTCGCGGAAGTACAACAGTAATCCGACTCCGCTTTCACTTCAGCGCTTGTATTCACATAGCTAACCACGATAGCCCCCGGATGTTCCGCCTTAAGTTTCCTTACATCTTCCGCTTTTATCATGTCGGCCATGGGGCATCCGGCGTTCACGTCGGGCATGACCACTTTTTTATCGGGGCATATTATCGCCGCTGTCTCCGCCATGAATTTGACGCCGCAGAAGACTATCGTCCCTGCGCCCGTTTTTGACGCTTCCATCGAGAGTCCCAGCGAATCCCCGACAAAATCCGCAATGTCCTGGACTTCCGGAAGCTGGTAGTTATGCACCAGGATCACGGCATTCTTATCTTTTCTCAGCTTATTTATCTTATTAATGATATCTTCCATTGCCCTCTTCCACTTCTTGCGCCTATCGAGCCTTATCAAGCCCTATATTTTTTTCGATTATACCACCGCCGACCACCGCGTCTCCATCATAAAATACAACGGATTGGCCGGGCGTTATCGCAAATTGCGGTTCCTTAAACGTCACCCTGACTTTTCCCCGGGAAACAGGCAAAATTTCGGCCTCGGATTCCGGGCTGTTATATCTGATCTTTGCCATCAGCTTCATCGGCGACGGATCTTTTTTCACTGAGATCCAGTTCAATTCGACGGCTGTCAAATCGTCACCGTAAACATCACCCCTGTTTCCGGCCGTAATTGCGTTGTTTTTGGGGTCAATATCGACAACATAGGCGGGTTCCCTCCTTGAAATTCCAAGCCCCCTCCTCTGCCCTATCGTGTAAAGCTGGTACCCTTTGTGAGCGCCTATTACCTTGCCGTGCCGGTCGATGATATTCCCTTTTTTCAACTCGAACATGTCCCCCAAACCGCCTTCAACAAAGCAGATATCCTGGCTTTCTTCCT
>CAYHAH010000028.1:0-2521 GCA_964354575.1 uncultured bacterium | reverse complement strand
CTTAAGGAATTGGTCGTGAGGGAGGGCTGCAGCGCGGGGCTTTCCACGGACCCTGACGCGGACAGGTTCGGCGTTGTGGACGAGAAAGGGAATTACATAAGCGCCAATCAGGTGATCTCCGCGGTCTTTTCTTATCTGGTGGATGAGAGGGGAGAGGCCGGATCGGTCGCGAGGAGCATAGCCACGACCCACATGATAGACGCCGTCGCCGATTTTCACGGTATCAAAGTCCATGAAACCCCCGTCGGCTTCAAGCATATTGCCGAGATAATGCTCAGGGAGCCCGTGATATTGGGAGGAGAGGAAAGCGGCGGGCTTACGATAGGGGACCACATACCTGAGAAGGACGGCATTCTGGCCAACCTTCTGATCTGTGAAATGATCGCCCGATGGAAAAAACCCCTCTCGCAGATAATAAAAGACGTATCGGATAAATACGGTCATTTCTATAACAGGAGGATAAACCTTAAGCTGACCGAGCCCTCCAAGGAAACGCTCATGAAACTTCTTGAAAAAGAGCCGCCCGCAAGGTCCGCCGGGGCGAAGCTGAGCCATATTTCAAGGATTGACGGCGTCAAGATGGTGTTCGATGACAAAAGCTGGATACTGGCCAGGCCTTCGGGCACCGAGCCGATCATCCGCACCTATTACGAGAACACCTCCGAGAGCAAGCTTAAGGACATGGTCCTGGACTTTGAAAGTTTCGTAAGCTCCGCTATCGGTGTATAATGGGGGAAACATGAGCGCACCAAGAGAAAAGATCGTGATGGACAAGGAAGAGATATCCCTCGCCCTAAAGCGCATTGCGAAGGAAATAGTCGAAACCAACAAAGGCGCAAAAGATATCGTCCTTGTCGGCATTTTGAACAGGGGCAAGCCGCTTGCCGAGAGACTTTCAAAGATCATCGAGGCATCGGAAAAAGCAAGTATCCCGGTCGGGTCGCTGGATGTTTCCCTGCACAGGGATGACATCAGGAAAAAAGGTTCTGATATCAAGGTCAAGAGATCCGACATGCCTTTTTCCTTTGACGGCAAGATAGTCGTGCTGGTTGATGACGTTATTTATGCCGGCAGGACCATAAGGGCCGCGATGGACGGCCTTGCAGATTACGGCAGGGCTTCAAAGATCCAGCTTGTTGCGCTGGTTGACCGCGGGCACAGGGAGGTGCCGATCCACCCCGATTTTGTCGGGAAAAAGGTATCCACCACCTCGGACGAGGATGTCATAGTCAACCTTGCCGAAATTGACGGTATTGACAAAGTCGTGATAAAGTAATATTGTATGCAGTGAAAGGGGGGATAATTTTGAAACTTAACGTATTAAAACTTGCGTTGTCCGCCGCTATTGTTTCCGCGCTTTCGATGGCACTGCTTCCGGTCTACGGCATTTATTTCGGGAAAGCTTTGAGGGCCGTTTCGATCCTTGGAGGAGTGTTCCCGGGTTACGTGGTCAGCTGGCAGGGAGCCGGATTGGGACTTGTTTACGGTTTTGCGACCTGTTTTGTGTATATGGGTATTTTTGCCTGGGTATATAACGGATTGCTGGCATTCAAGGGAATAAAGCTTCCAAAGATAAAGGCAAAAGCGAAATCGGCCGGCAAGAAAAAAAGAAGATAGTCAGCAAATAACGATTTAACTGACTTTTGGGAAGGCGATATCAAGCTTTGATATAGCTTGTTCCTTCTTCGTTCTCTGCTACTTCAATTATGTTCTCCACGGTATCTTTTATGTCTTCGACATGGGTGATCAATATTATCTGCCGGAATTTCTTCGAGAGATTGTTAAGCGCCTGAAGGATGAGCGCCTTTCGATGGAGGTCCTGGGAGCCGAATATCTCATCAAGGATTATGAACCCCGTCTCGACCCCGCTTGATTCGGCGATCAGCTGTGATATTGCGAGGCGCAGGCAGAGATTCGCCACATCCGCTTCTCCGCCGGAGAAACGGGGCAGGGGATACTTGGTGTTGCCGTCATAAATAAAAAGGTTGTATTCCTCGTCAAGTTCCACACCTGTGTACTTTCCCGCGGTCAGTTCCGAAAGGAGCAGGCCCGAAATGTCCGAAAGCTTCGGCCTGATCCGCGATATAAGGAACTGCCTGTAATCGCTGACAAGGCTTATGAACCTTTCCTGTTTTTCCTGGTTGACGGTCAGTTTGTCTATGCTTTTTTTGGTCTCCTCGGCGTCGTTTATCTCATTTTGTTTTTCTTTGGCCTGGGTGATGAGCCTTTCTATTTCGAGCCGGAGGTCGTTCCTTAAGTTATACTCTTTGCTCAGCGCGGCATTTGCCGTATCGAATTCCTCCGCGATCTGTTCGTGCTTTTTTGTGTCATAAGGAACGTCTTTCATATCTGAGATGACCTTCTTCAGGTCCGCTTCCAGGTCTTTGCGCTCCTTTTTTACCCTGGACAGCGTCTCCTCGGACTTCGCCATTTTTGAGACCTGAGCTTTGATCATCGGATACTGCTCGTGAGCTTCTTCGAGTTTGTCCATTTGCTTTGCCAGCAGGTCATAAGCCGCCTG
>CAYHAH010000027.1:0-1801 GCA_964354575.1 uncultured bacterium | reverse complement strand
ACCTTGCCGGTGGGATTGACCCATCCGAATCCCGGCTTCGTTCCCGCCTTCATGAGTTCTTCGCTTACCTTGACGACCGAAGCGTTTTCCATGATCGCCTCGTCAAAAGTAGGCACCTCGTAATACTTGTCAAGTATCATGCCCGCATGGCCGAGGAACAGCTCAAAGATCTGGCCTATGTTCATACGGGAAGGAACTCCCAGCGGATTCAATATTACGTCAATGGGAGTGCCGTTCGGAAGATAGGGCATGTCCTCTTCGGGAACTATCTTTGCCACGATCCCCTTGTTCCCGTGGCGTCCCGCGAGCTTGTCCCCGATAGATACCTTTCGATATTGCGCAACATATACCCTGATAACTTCATGAACGCCCGGAGGAAGTTCGTCTCCGCGCTGCCTTGAAAATGCCCTTACGGCTATGACCTTTCCTCCTTCACCTGAAGGTACCTTAAGAGAGGTATCGCGCATGTCGCGGGCTTTGTCGCCGAATATGGCCCTTAGCAGTTTCTCTTCGGCGGGAAGTTCCGTTTCCCCTTTGGGGGTGACCTTGCCGACAAGAATATCCCCGGCTTTTACCTCCGCGCCCGGCCTTATGATCCCTCTTTCATCAAGATTGGCAAGCGCTTCCTCGGAGACATTCGGTATTTCCATTGTTATTTCTTCTATCCCAAGTTTTGTGGCCCTGACATCAACCTCGAATCTTTCTATGTGGACCGAAGTGAAAAAATCTTTTTTAACGAGGCGCTCGGAAATGATTATGGCGTCCTCATAGTTATAGCCTTCCCACGGCATAAATGCCGTCAGTATGTTCCTGCCCAGCGCTAGCTCGCCCAGATCCGTTGCGGAACTGTCCGCGATGACATCACCCTTTTCGACTCTCTGCCCCGATTTCACGATCGGCCGGGAATGGATGCAGGTGTTCTGATTTGACCTGTGGAATTTGGTCAATGCATAAGTGTCTTTTTTCCCGCCCCTGCTGATAACTATCTCATCCGATGTTACCTTGCTCACATTACCTGAAGCGGCGGCCCGGGTAAGCAGATTCGAATCTCCGGCCACTTTCCTCTCAAGACCCGTTCCGACATACGGCGCCTCGGGAGCAAGAAGAGGAACAGCCTGTCTCTGCATGTTCGCGCCCATAAGAGCGCGGTTCGCGTCGTCATGCTCCAAGAACGGAATGAGCGCCGTGGTTATGCCGACCAGCTGGTCCGGAGCCACTCCGACGTAATCAACTTCTTTTGGCAGGGCGAAAATGAATTCCCTTTTATATCTTACGGGGACCTGCTCGTCCGTTATTTTACCCTTGCTGTTCACATGGACATCGCACGGGCCGATCTTAAAAAAGTCCTCAACATCAGCGGTAAAGTATTCGATCTTATTTGTAACCAGTCCTTTTTTAACCTTCCTGTAGGGGGTTTCTATGAAGCCGTATTTATTGATCTTGGCATACGTTCCCAGCGATGCGATAAGTCCGGCATTCGGGCCCTCCGGCGTTTCGATGGGGCATACCCTGCCGTAATGGGATGGATGTATGTCCCTGACCTCGAACCCGGCTCTTTCCCTTGTCAGCCCTCCCGGCCCGAGAGCCGAAAGCCTTCTCTTATGGGTCAGCTCGGCCAGCGGATTTGTCTGGTCCATGAACTGTGACAGCTGGCTTGAACCGAAAAATTCCTTTATTACGGCGACAAGAGGCCTTACGTTAATGATCATTTGCGGCGTCAAGTTTTCTCCCGCCTTTACCACCATCTGTTCCTTGACGAGCCTCTCTACCCTGGATAGCCCCACCATGAACTGCCTCTGCA
>CAYHAH010000026.1:0-7758 GCA_964354575.1 uncultured bacterium | reverse complement strand
CTGAAGAGAGAACATTCTTTTAAAACCTTCGGCAGGCGATATTCTTTCTATTTTCGGCGTCAGGGGGTCGACGGAAAAAAGGAAGCCGGTTTGAATCGCTTCGGCGGCGAAAGCGACGAACACCGTTAATCCGAATATCGGCGCAACGCATAGCGCAAGGCCCCGTAATCCGAGAAGCAAGATGTTTCCCACGAAGGCATAAGAGAATTCGCCGGTGTTCGGGATCTGGCTCAGGATCGAGGTTGCCATGAGCGTCAAGTTATTCCAGATATATTCACCGGTATACCTGAACAGCATGTAGGAGAATATCAGGAGAAGCGCGGTCGTTATTTCTTTGCTTTTCGCGATCTGTCCCTTCTCCCTGGCCTCGCGCAGCCTATGAGGAGTAGGTTCTTCGGATTTTTCCCCGGCTTCTTCAGCCATGCATTACCTCCCTGAGAGCAGGACCAAATTTTTGGCTATTTCGCCGCTTGTCTGGCTTATTAACACCATCATGTGATTGATCAGCAAAGGAGATAATAACATTAGCCCAAAAAGTCCCAGTGACGGCTTTACCTGGAATCCCAGCATGAAAACGTTAACCTGGGGCGCAACCCTTGAAACTATCCCGAAAGCGAAGTCGGAAAGGAATATGAGAAGAAGCATCGGAGCGCAAAGCTGTATCGTGGATATCCAGAAAAACCTCAAGAGATCCAGCATCTGAAGAAGAAGGTCCGGCTTTGAGAAATCAATGAAGCTTATGATGGGTATTGCGACAAAGCTCTGATGTATTGCTGACAGCACCATATGGTGCCCGTCCACTATCAGAAAAATAATCAGTGCTATCCAGAACATAAATGTGCCTGTAATGGACGATGCCGTTCCGGTCGTGGGGGAGAGGACATTTGCGACTGATAGGCCCATCTGCAGGTCAAGAATGTCTCCGGCCGCCTGGGCGCTCTGAAGGACTATGGAGGCCACAAAGCCTATGATGTAGCCGACAAAAACCTCGACCACCAGCGCGAAGACAAAAGCGGTCATGGAATCGGGAAGATATCTGACCGGAACAACGAACCATAAAACCGTCGAGATCCAGACAGCCAGGCAAATTTTAACTGAGGATGGTATCGATTTCGCGCTTAACAGGGGAGCGTCAATGAAAAGACCGGCGACCCGCGCAAGAATGAGGAGAAAGATCTCTATCTGCGGGTATGTTATGACCATTTTACCTTGCCATTAACGGAATGTTCGACCAGAGCGTGACCGTGAAGTCTATCAGGAGCGAGGCGATCCACGGCGCGGTCACCGCCACTATCCCGAGAACTGCGATGACTTTTGGCACGAAGGTGAGCGTCTGTTCCTGTATCTGAGTTACCGCCTGGAAAAGGCTGATGATAAAGCCGACGATCAATCCGATCCCGACGGCCGGCATTGAGAGCAGCAGCGTCAATATTACGCCGTTATAAATTATCTGAACAGCAAAATCTGTGCTCATCTAAAGCTCAACAACAATCCTTTTGTTATTAAATTCCATCCATCCGCTAGAACAAAAAGCAATATCTTGAACGGGAGCGAGACCATGACGGGAGACAGCATGAACATTCCCAGCGACAGAAGTATGTTCGCCACGACAAGATCTATTATCACAAAAGGGATGAACAAGAGAAAACCTATCTGGAACGCGGTCTTCAGTTCCGAGATCATGAACGACGGGATCAGGACGTAGACGGGGATATCGTTCGCGGTCTTTGGAGTCGGGATCTTTGCGAATTGCACGAAAAGCGAAAGATCGCGCTCCCTGGTCTGCCTTAACATGAACCTCTGAAAGGGCTTCATCCCTATTTCGAATGCTTTCATCTGAGTGATCTGGCCCTTGTTGTAGGGGATGACCGCGGTCTTGTTCATCTCATCAAAAGCCGGGGCCATTGTATATACCGTCATGAACAGCGCCAGCCCTATAAGGATGGAATTTGGCGGGACCTGAGCGGTGCCGATAGCGGACCTTATCATGGAAAGCACCACAATGATCCTCAAAAAAGAGGTGACCGAGATGAGTAAAAAGGGCAGGAGCGATATAAGGGATAAGGCCAGAAGTATCTGGACGCTGTTGCTGAAACCGGGAGACCTCATGATACCCGCGATATCCAGTCCCCCTGTTCTTGGCGCGGCATAGGCGAGGCCGGTAAAAGAGAAAAAGGCAACTAAGAAGAGCATCGTTTGTCTTTTTGATGAGAGCTTTAAAATATTCAAGACCCGCTTTCCAGCTTATCTATTAAAGTCACGCTTTTATTGCTTACGACGATCAAATAAGATTTATCGTAAGCTGATATTATGTACGCGCAGACCTGAGGTTCCAATCCTATCCTGTCAACAATCTGTATCAGTTTTCCCTGGGATGGAAGCTGCAGCTTCGGAAAGAGGTATTTGGCGGAAAAATATATCAATCCAATGACGACGGCCAGAGAAATAATGAGCTGGAATATGTAGCCTATGGTGATAAGACGCGATCCCGCCGGCAAAACTTCTGGAGAAATAAGAATCTCAAGCATATCTGTCTTTCTATTTATTAATTACGATGTTGGTTATTTTGAGACCGTAATAATCGTCTATCGCGATAACTTCGCCCTGCGCGACAAGCTGGCCGCTCACCTTCAGGTCCAGGGGCTCTCCGGCCAGTCTGTCCAGCTCCACAATGGATCCTTCCCTCAGGTCCAGGATGTCTTTTAAGCTCATGTGCGTGCGGCCCAGTTCCACGCTTACCTCAATGGGAATGTCGCCCAAAGTCCTGTCTTGAAATCTTCCGCCGTGCTCCACTTCGGTCAATTCCGGGAACTGAATTTTTTTTAGGTCCATTTGGTCTCCTCCCAATCTTGCCTGGCTGTACGCGCCCCGCGATTAATTTCAGGGTAGAGGCTTTTCATTCTCCTCCTCAAACAGTTCTTCCGGGGATTCATTGTACTCCTCTTTGTCTTCCAATTCCAGAGGCAACTCGGCATCTTCTTCTTTTGACGGCGACTCCTCGCTTTCACGCGCGATTTTCATGTCGCTTCTTATCTTCTTGACGCCTCCGCCCAGTATTCTCGCGGCAAGCCGGTCATTTTTCTTGCCGGGCTGAGCTTTTAATTCGGAAGTGCCGCCGATGGTCAATTTGATAGGCGCATTTATGTTTTGATCAAGGGATATGACATCCTCGAGCTCGATATCGGTCAATTCTTTCGCGGCGATGTTCGTTGTGCCAAGCTGCGCGACAACAGGCACTTCAATTGAAGCAAGGAGTTCGTCCGTAAGCGAGGAAAACTTGAGCGCTGCCTTTTCTTCCGCCTTTGAAAGAAGTTCGTTCAGTTTTTTGATGGTGCTTTTCTGGTATACAAAGGTCAATGTCGCGGGCGCGGAATTCGCTATCGAGACCTGAGCGGAAACCACCGTGATTATTTCATTCAGGTTTATGTGTGTTTCTCTCTGGATATTGGGGTGGCTGATTATCTCAAGGTCCGGCGCCTCAACGACGTTTTTCCAGCAGCTTGAGTATTTGTCGAGGACATTGCCGAAAACCGAATGGATTATTGATTCCTCAAGCTCGGTCAGTTCCGTTGTTTTTGTGTCGACGGATTGGGAGCCGAGAGAGAAATTTATCACCAGGTTCGCCAGCGGGTAATCTATCAGGAAAAGCACTTCGCCGAGCTCCGGGATGGACAGCTTGCTGTAGATCAAGCCTCCCGTGACATGCTTCAGGAAATCAAGATAAGTGAGCTGCTCGATCGATACGCTGAAAATATCCGTGCTGGCCTTTATGGCTTCTTTCAGGTATCTGGAGAGCTCAAATGTGAACAAATAATGGACCTTTAGCGTTTGTTCGAGCTCCTCCACGGAGATGCTGTGAAAACCGTGAACCAGCGGCTTTATTTTTTTTGTTCTGTCCCTGGCCGGCTTGTAGGCGGTCCAATCCCCGAAGGACGCCGGGAATTTTATTTCTTTTTTGAAGAGCGCAACAGTGTCTTGCTTATCTGCCAAAAGGATCCCTTTCCGTTAAGAAATTCTATTTATAAAATTGGATATCTCGTCGCTTATCATCCTCAGGAGCGTAAGGTTCCCGCTCATGGCCCTTTGCGCTTCCATTGAATCTATTACTTCGCCGGTATAGAACACATTTGACTGTTCGTAATTCCTCGGCGTGACGCTCCCGTACGTATCGCCCGCGGCTTTAAAGGCCTGAGGTTCGCCCGATGCCGGTGTTTGGGCAAAGGAGTTGCCAGATGCCTGCGCAAGCCCCGATGGATTTGGAAAAGATGTAAGCGCAATGCTGTATCCGGTATACCGGCTGACAGAAGTATAATCAACCGTTCCGTCCGGTTTCAGATTATATTCGGCGAGCCGTCCGTCCTCCGTCCAGCTAAGCTGACCTGTATTGTAAGCCGTTAATCCTGTTATCGGCACCAGGACACTGCCGCTTAAACCGTAAACCTGCATGCCGTTATCCGTTGTAAGGTTCCCTGCGGAATCGATCAAGAATTTCCCAGACCTTGTGTAAAGAGTGGTCGCTCCGCCGTCCGGAGAAACTGCGAACAATCCGGAGCCGGTAACGGCCAGGTCCAGGGGCTGGCCCTCTGCTATGCTTCCCTGGCTGAAATCAATGCTGGTGCTTCCTATTCCAACGGAGGAGCCGAACTGCACCGGATTTGTCCCGCCTATGTCTGATCCCGCGGCTGTGCCCTTGTTGATAAGATTTTCGAAGATAGTTTGAAAGGATATCTTCATTGTCTTGTATCCAGGAACGGACATGTTCGCAATGTTCGATGAATTTATCCTGAGCTGTGTGTTATACGCCTCTATTGCGTTCTTTGCTTTCGTCATTAAGTCCAACATTTACATCGACCTCCTTTATTTAATTCCCAAAATATTTTCCGGCGGAACGATCACGCCGTTAAGATTCAGCATGGCTTTGCCGTTCTGGAGAAGCACGCTTGTGACCTTATCAGTGATATTCTTTCCGGAAGACGGATTGACGGCCGTGACGGTCTTTCCTATAAGACTGCTGTAAACGCTTAACTGGAACTGAGGGGTTACATTGCTGAACGCGCTGGCGCCGAAAGTGTCATTGATATTGGTGGTGCCGGGTATATTGCTGGGCGTCAAGCTCCCCACGCCGAAATCGATGCCGGAGGTGTCGGTTTCATTGCCGAAAAGGATGGAATTCACATTATTGGACGACATCTGATTGAGCAGCATGACGGCAAATTTGGGGTCAAGGTTGCCGCCGACCAGCATCGAGGTTATCTGATCGTTGTTCATAGAAGACAGTTGAGACTGGTCGATGCTCGTATTGTTGCTGCCTGACACCGGATTTACTGCTGCCATTTTTCCACCTTTAAATTATTATACAATAGATCAGCCGGTTTCGCCTTTGTTATGTTTGTTCTCTCCCTCGGAGAATATCCTCAGATCTTCCACATAAAGATCGGCCTGTTTAAGCGACCTCTCAAGTTCCGCTATGTTCTCTTCCAGCGCCTGTTTTGCCGCCTGGTCCGCATAAATATTTATTGAAAGCACGCCCTTGTTGCTCGATATGCTCATAAGTATCGTCCCCATGTTCTCGGGCTTAAGTTCTATCGAAAGCTCTATCTTTCCGTTCTCGCTCAGGAACTTGATCTTATCTTTTATCTGGGCGATCAGATCATCTACATCGATCCTTCTGAGAGAAGTAACGCTGTTTTTTGCGTTGATCAATGCGTTATAGAAATCCGCGGACAGTTCCAGCTCCCCGGCAAATGTTCTGTTTATGGCATTGGCCGTGAACTTGATCTGCTCGGCCTTCGCTTCTTTTGATGTTTCCGCGGCTTTAACAGGTTGTTCCTGCTTTTGTTCTTTGATGCCCGTCGTGTCATTTGACCCGCTTGTTTCAAATGGGTTCTGGCGCGAAGAGCTCGCTGATGCAAAATAATTCTCGATCTTGCTTGCAGCCTTGTCTGTTTCCCGGCCGGAAGGGAGCGGCGTATTCAAGAACGACTGGAAATTCACGGGAAGCATCGGCGGGAAAAGCGTTTTGAGTTTTTCTTTTTCGAGGAGTTCCAAAAAATTGTCTTCACTGCGCTGAATATTGCTTGGTTCAGGCGCTACAGGTGTCTCGTTAGTTATTGCTGGAACCTGGGACAATTTTTTCTCCTCCGTTTGTTTTATCGTGCCGAGGAGCCAAAATCTTGCAATGCCGCGGAGAGGACTCGAACCTCCATGCCTTTCGGCATACGCCCCTCAAACGTATGTGTCTACCAATTTCACCACCGCGGCATAAATTATATTCTATATTCAATCCATTACCCTGTCAAACAATCTATTTTGCCATTTCATAATGCTCTCTCAGGCTGAAAAATGTGGCGCTGACGAATATAAGAATGCCGCCGATCACCATGTTCAGCGTCAAAAAATCATGAAATATCAGCATTCCGAGCAGCGAGGTGAGGATGACGCTGCTCATTGATATGACGCCGCCCAGGGCCGTGGAGCATATTTTGAACGCGTAAGTCTGGAAAAGCTGGCCCGCCGTTCCAAAAACGCCGATCATCAGCAGGATGAAAAGCGCGGCAGGGGAGGGCGTAACGACGCTGCCTTTCATGGCGAACAGCGAGAATAACGTGCCGAAGAACACGAACGAAAGGACTATCATCCATGAACTTTCGGTCTTTCTCAGCTCCCTTATCGACACGACGGCCATTCCGGAGGTTATTCCGGAGATCAGGGCGAGAAGGTCTCCGATGTTAAGCGCGGAATAATCAAATTGGAATATCAGGAACATTCCGAGCAGCGCGCACGCTATGAACATGACCTTTTCTTTCGTCAGTTTTTCGTTCAGGTACATGTTTGAAAATATCGATGCAAAAATGGGGTAGGTGTAGGAGAGAAGCACGGCGTTCGAAACGCTTGTCAGGGTTATGGCGTTGAAATAAAGCATGAGGGACACGCCTCCCATTACCCCCCGGAAAGTGGCTTTTCCTTTCTCCTTGATCTTAAACTCAACTTTTCCGGCCGCGACCATCATCATTATTATCGCAAAGCTTATGAACGACCTGAAGAATATTATTTCATTTGCCGGGACGGAAGAACTGATCGCCTTGACCATTATCGCCATGAAGCTGAAAAGTACCGCGGAAGAGAACATCATGACGGGGCCGTTGATATTAGGTCTTGGCATGTTCTTTTGTCAGTCCTTCGACGATGTTTTCCATGCGCATTCCGCGGGACCCTTTTATCAATATTGTGTCATTCGGCCTTATCATGCTTTTTAATATTTTAACGGATTCCTCATTCGTATTCGCTGAATGAACGTTCTTAAGGCCGCCTGCCTTTGCGCCCCTGGCGGCATGCTTGCTCAAGCTCCCGACGGTTACCAGCGCTTCGATGTTCAGGTTTGCGGCGAGCCTGCCGATCTTTTCATGGCTTTTTTTCGCGATCTTTCCGAGCTCGAGCATGTCTCCCAAAACCGCTATGCGCCTCCCGGGATAATTTTCGAGGATGCTCAGCGATGCCGCCATTGAATCCGGGTTCGCATTGTAAGTGTCGTCGATGATCCTGATATTCTTGAGATCGATAATGTTAAGCCGTTTGCCGGAAAGCTTAAAGTTCTCAAGTCCTTTCTTTATTTGATCGGGTTTTATCCCGATGGTGCGGGCGGAAGCCGCGGCGGCAAGCGCGTCATATATATTGTGTTTCCCCGGCAGGGGGAGATCGATCCGTATCTTGAGATCTTTCGATTCTATCGTGAAGCTTGAGCTGTCGCAGAGGTATCTG
>CAYHAH010000025.1:0-4119 GCA_964354575.1 uncultured bacterium | reverse complement strand
TTCTGTAAAATCTTTGAGGCCTTCTCGATAACTTTCGGGTGTTTTGACAATCCGAGGTAATCATTCGAGCAGAAGTTGATGACCCTTGATCCTTTTGCGTCTTCAATGGTCCTTAATGTCCTGAAAAGACCTTCCCTTCGCATCTCGTCGAGTTCTTGTTTGATAAAATCAAATACGCTCATAAGTTAATCTGATATTTTCAGGCCGAGGTCGGCTATCATCTTGAGGTCTTCTTCGGGCTTGTTGCCTGTCGTGGTCAGATAATTGCCTAGCAGTGTCATGTTCGCCCCCGCAAGGAACATGAGCGGCTGCAGGCTCCTTAAGCTTATCTCCCTGCCGCCGAATATACCTATGTCCTTGTCAGGCATGACGAATCGATATGTTGCGACCAGCCTCAAGACTTCGAGCGGCAGCATGACCTTCAAATTCTGGGCCCTTGTTCCTTTGACGGGGTTCAAGATATTGATCGGCACGGATTCGGGGTCGAGTTCTTTAAGCTGGAAAGCGAGCTCGACCCTCTGTTCAAGGGACTCGCCCAGACCGAAAACACCCCCGCAGCAGACCCGAAGCCCGATCGACTTCGCGGCTTTAACCGTCCGGACCCTGTCCTCGAATTTGTGCGTCGTGCAGACCTTTGGAAAGAAGCTCTTCGCCGCCTCCAAATTGTGATGGAATTTCCTCAGGCCTGCGGATTTGAGCTTCTTGAGCTGCTCCCTCGACAATATGCCTATCGAGGTACAGTGGTCCATGTCGAGTTTTTTGTCGATCTTTGATACCGCCTCGCATATCTCCTCGATCTCTTTGTCGGACTTGATGCTCTTGCCGGCGGTGACAATGCCGAAGCAGGTCGCGCCGCTCTTCTTTGAAGCCGAAGCAGTCCTGTACATTTCGCCAGAAGATATCAGCGGGTATGTGTCGATCTTTGTTTTGTGATGGGCGGATTGCGCGCAGAAGCTGCAGTTTTCCGGACACCTTCCGGATTTCGCGTTGACTATCGAGCAGAGCTTGACCCTGTTGCCCTTGAAGCGCCTCCTGATCCCGTTCGCAGCAGAGATGAGCCCGAAAGTCTCGTCATCCGGAAGATTGATAAGATAACAGGCTTCTTCGAATAACAGACTTTTTCCGCTGATAGATTTTTCCCGGAGACGCTCGATTTTTGACATAACCTTAAAATTATACCATAATAAAGTTATATGAAAAAACACCTGGTAATGCTCCACGGTTTCGGCTGTGATTCAAGGGTTTTTTCATCGATAGGCGCTCAGCTGTCGAAAGATCATGAAGTCTGGATGGTGGATATCCCGGGCCACGGGCAGACGAAGGAAGATTTCCGTTCTTTCCACTATTCGGCCTACACCATTCTTCACGCTCTTGAGGGCCATCTCAAGTCGCCGTACGCCCTGCTGGGCTGGTCCATGGGAGGGCAGATAGCTCTTGAAATGTATGAGCAATCAATAAAGAAATGCACGGATGATAAATGCGATCACGATCACAATCTTATCGAATCGCTGATACTGGTATCCTCCACCCCAAGGTTCGTTGGATCGGATAACTTTCCCGCCGGGATGAACAAGGCCGTTTTCCAGAAATTCAAAAAAGGCGTGAATGAACACGCAGAGAGATCGATGGGCGATTTCTATAAGCTCATTTTCTCGAAAGATGAGAATGCCGGCAGACACATCGATGATCTGAAGAAACAGATGCCAAAGCAAAAGACGCTCACGGATTGCCTGGAAAGCTTTGAAAAGTTTGATGAGAGAAAGACACTCCACAAAATAACCGTTCCGACATTGATAATGACCGGCGACAGCGACGAAATAATCAACTGCAAGGCCTCGATGTTCATGTCGCAGGAGATCAAGAACAGCGCGCTTAAAGTTTTCAAGGGCGCCGGACACGCGCCTCACCTCACAAGAGAGAAGGAAATAATGGATGAGATCGCAAAGTTCATTAGATAAGGAAAAGATCGCCAGGTCTTTTTCCAGGTCGGCCGGAACTTACGATAAACACGCCGGCCTGCAGAAAAGCCTGGCTTCCGAGCTGGCGAAGACCATTTCGTCGCTCAACATTTCGCCAAAGAACATTCTTGACATAGGCACGGGCACCGGCGAGATGGCTTTCCAGCTTAAAACCCTTTATAAGGACGCGAAAATAACGGGATGCGACATCGCCCCGGGAATGATAGATGTTGCCAATACAAAGGATGTGTCGAAAGCAATAAAATTCGAGGTGGCCGACGCGGAAATCCTGCCGTATCGTGACGGGTCGTTCGACCTTGTAGTGTCAAACACCACGTACCAGTGGACAGGCAATCTTAGGGCCGCGTTCAGTGAAGCGTTCAGGGTGCTGGGTAAGGGACATTTCGTCTTCATAACGTTCGGTCCGGACTCGTTGAACGAGCTAAAAAAAGCTTACAAGCTGAACGTTGACCAGAAGGCCGAATACCTGCATGAATACCGCACTATTTCGGAGATCAGCGCGCTGCTGGAAATGTGCGGTTTCAAGGTTTCCTCTCTCACTTCCAGACTCGTCAAGACCGTGTATCCAAACCTGAGGGAAATGCTCAAGACGATAAAAGGCATAGGAGCCCTTAATGCGTCGGTCGGTCTGCCAAAGGGGCTACGCAGCAAGTCAAAAATAAAGAAGATGACGGAATTCTATGAAAAGACCTTCCGCATGGACAGGGATGTTTATTCAACATACGAGATAATAGAAGCCGTCTGCGTTAAAACTTGACCTCTATCGCACGCGGCGGGCAGGGCAGGACGCAAAGTTCGCATGCGATGCACTTTTCCGGATCGAATTCCACCTTCATAGTCTTTTTGTCCTTTACATAAAGCGCTCCCACCGGGCACTGCGCAACGCACGCCCCGCACTGGGTGCACTTGTCCCAGTTGACCACGATGTCCTTTTCAAGGGGCTGGACATTTACGCCCTGCTTTTTCAGGTAATCGAGTCCCTTATTTATGTCGAATTCTTCGCCTGTTAACTCAAGCACCATAAGCCCCTCATCATCAGGCATTATGTTCGCCCTCAGGATATTGAACGCGAGATCATAATCCTTTATCAGCTTGTAAACTATCGGCTGGTCTATCTTCTCTTTCGGGAACTTCAGCACTATTCTTTTTGATCTTGCAGACATAAGGCACCTCCTATTTTATTGGTCGCTCGTTGAGTGGCTTGAATTTTACTCCGTCCTCGACCCCGGGGAGTTTTGCGACAGGCTCTGTTAAAGTGAACTCGCCCTTCTTTATCCAACCTTTTAATATCTCGGCTATCTTCAGCGCCTTCAAATAGCTCGATATCCCGGCAGTCGGGACTTTTTTGCCTTTTATCTCGATCTCTCCCGTCTTAAGCTGTTCGTAGTTCACCTCGCCCACGATATCCGGCTTGCCGTTCGGATAAGCTTCGCTGTAATCGACTATCGCTGCATAAATATCCCTGTCTTTCACCGCGGCATACTTCAGCGTCTCCTCGCTTAATATCGGAATGGGAACTCCAATGCCCACGTTCAGGGTAGTGCCGTATCCAACGAACGAAACCCCTTTCAGCCATTCAGGGCTCATCTGCTTCAGGTCCCCGATGACCGCGAGAGTTCCGGCGGGCCTTTTCGGCACGCCGTTCTCGGACCTCGGCGCGGACGGATTGTGCTGGGTCCCATGCCATGCGACATAGCCGATCCCACCGCCAAGGAATATCTTTGTGCCTACTCCTATCGATTTGTAGAAGGGGTCGTTAAGCAGGGGCGAAAGCTGCCCGGCGCTGCAATAGTTCGCATTGCCGATGTTCGGTTTGAGCACCCCGAGATAAGTGTAGATCGTCTTGTCCGAAAGATTGACCGCAACGTTATAGTTCTGGTAAGCGTTACGGAAGTTGAACAAAACCGCTTCATTAACATCCTTCAGGTTCAACAGTGTTTTGAGTTCTTTCCTCGGATAGCAGTCGGTGCCGTACGCCGTCGCCTCAAGCTTTACGTCCTTGCCGCCGACAAGCTCCTCGATGACATGCCCGCCGCCGTACTTGAACTCGCCCGGATGCACCGAATTGCGCGGATCGTCATCCGGCATGGCGGTAGCGCCCAGGTAGATATCAACCGCCGCAAAACCCGTATAGACCGGC